>CACZSB010000221.1 GCA_902783765.1 uncultured Lachnospiraceae bacterium | reverse complement strand
GGCCACGATGAGCATGCCCATCACGCTACGCCGTCCCTTCCGCAGCCTTCCCGGGAGGAAGCGCGCGCGAAGCAGGTGGCGGAAATCAACGCAAGAGACCTGGCGCGTCAGAAAGAACGCGCATACAGGATCCGCGCAAAGCAATTGGCAAAAGGCGGGGAGGCAGAGCCGGATGAGCCTGCCATCTATCACAACTACAAGGTCATTGCCTTTATCAGCGGGATTGTGCTTGTACTCTTCCTGCTTGTAACGGTGGCCATGCTTCCGCACTTCGGTGCGGCAGATGCCCCCGCGGTCAACGAAGTAAGCCGCAGATACCTGGAGGCGGGTTTGTCCGAGACCGGTGCAGTCAACACCGTTGCCGGCATCATTTTAGACTACCGCGCCTTTGATACCCTGGGCGAGTCCGTGGTGTTGTTTACGGCAACCGTTACGGTTATCTTCCTTTTACAGCAGTTCCGTAAAAAGAAGGAAGAGGATACCACGGATGAGTACAAGGGTGTGCGTTCCCTGCCGGCGCGGGTGATTATTGCCGTTACCTTCCCGTTCATCATGCTGTACGGCATTTATGTGGTTGTAAACGGTCACCTTTCACCGGGGGGCGGTTTCTCCGGCGGCGCAATCCTGGGAGGCGGTCTGATTTTGAGTCACCTGGCCCTTGGTGAAAAGCATACGGAAAAGTTTGTTACCGTGAATCGTTGCACGAAGATTATGGCAGCGGGGCTGTTCACCTACATTGCCCTCAAAACCGTTTCCATCCTGACGGGTGCAAACGGGATTGAGCTCGGCATCCCCCTGGGCACGCCGGGGTCCCTTTTCTCCAGCGGGCTGATTTTCCCCTTGAACATCTGTGTCGGACTGGTTGTTGCCTGCACAATGTATTCGCTGTACAACCTGTTTACCAATTGGCAGTCGGAGAGAGGAGGAACGGGCAAGCATGACTAATCTGTTTAATAACTATTATGAAGTGGCTGCAGTGATTCTGTTTGTCATTGGCCTGCTGATTCTTTTGTTGCAGCGTAATCTGATCAAAAAGATCATCGGGCTGAACATCATGGACACATCCGTGTTCCTGTTTCTGGCGGCCAAGGGCTATATCGCGGGGCGGCTTTCGCCGATTATCCGCAATGGGCAGACGGATGCCTCGCTTTATATCAATCCGCTGCCCAGCGGTCTGGTGCTGACGGGCATCGTTGTTGCGGTATCAACGACGGCCTTCGCCCTGGCTCTGGCCCTTAGATGGTACCAGCAGTACCATACGCTGGATGTGGACGGAGTCGTACTGAAAAATGTACTGAAAGGAGAGAAATGAACAACATACCCTTCATCACAATCATTTTGTCGATGGCCGGTTCGATTGTGGCGCTGCTGCTTGGCAAAAAAGCCAAGACTGCGTACATGCTCACACAGGCAATCCTCGTCGTGGTGGCGGTGCTGTCCCTGCTCCTGATTCCGTATTTCCTGCAAAACGGCGGTACCATCACCTATGTGCTCGGGCACTTTCCTTCCCCCTGGGGCAACGAGCTCCGCTTCGGTCTGATGGAAAGTATTCTGGCCTTTGTCTTTTCCCTGGTTATCGTTCTGGCGCTAATCAGTGGCAAGAGCGGCATCCGGGACGATATCCAGGAGAGCAAACAGAATTGCTACTATTCCATGTTGCTGCTTTTGGAGCTGTCACTGCTGGCGCTTATCTACACGAACGACATTTTCACCGCATATGTCTTTATCGAAATCAACACCATTGCGGCCTGCGGCATTGTCATGGTAAAGGAAAGCGGCGAGACGCTGAAGGCAACCATCAAATACCTGTTCATGAGTCTGATGGCGTCCGGCCTGTTCCTGATTTCGATTGCGCTGCTGTATGCCAGTACCGGCCATCTGCTGATCCCCGCCCTGGCGGAATCGGTATCGGCGCATGTGGCCAGCGGTGAGTTTTACTGGCCTCTGCTGGCGGCGGCCGCCATGATGACGGTGTCCCTGGGCGTCAAAAGCGCCATGTTCCCCTTCCATACATGGCTGCCGGATGCTCACGGCACGGCAACCACCGCCTCCTCGTCCATTTTGTCGGGGGTGGTCGTGAAGGGCTACATCATCCTGCTGATCAAAATCTTCTACCGGGTTTACGGCATCGAGACAATCCGCAGCATGGGAATTTTGAATGTTGTATTTGTCCTGGGCATTGCGGGTATGATCCTGGGAAGCGTGATGGCCATCAGGGAGCGCAATGTCAAGCGCATGATCGCCTATTCCTCTGTGGCACAGATTGGCTACATTTATGCGGGCATCGGCATCGGAACCTGGGCAGCGTTGTCTGCGGCTCTGTTCCACATGATTGTGCACGCATTTACCAAACCCCTTCTGTTCAGCTCTGCCGGAGGTCTGATCGAAGCATCCGGTCACAGCAAGCAGATCGCCGACCTGCGTGGTGCAGGCCTTCGCAATAGGCTGGCGGGTATTGGGTTTGCCATCGGTACCCTGTCCATGATCGGCGTTCCGCTGTTCGGTGGATTTACCTCTAAGGTATTCCTGGCGTACTACTCCCAGGAAAAGGGTTTCATCTTTATTGTGGCGTTGGCGCTTAGCTCATGCCTGAATGCGATATATTATCTGCCGGTGTTGTTGCGGATTTTCACGAAAGCGCCGGACGAAGTAAAAACAGTGGAAAGTACGGAAGTTTCTGCAGGCTATGCGGCAACCATCTGGTGCTTTTCCATTATCAACATCGCGCTCGGCGTTGCCGGTTTCCTGCTGGTTACCGTGCTGGCGAAGGGTGTTCAGATATTGTAGTGACAGATAATTAGCAACCGTAACAGAAAGGAAAAGAGAGGAGTTAGTTATGGGAATCGCCATTATTGTTTTACTTCTGGTTGGGGCAGTTGCCGCCTGGGGCTGCAAAAATGACCAAACGGCCAGAAAGATCGCGGTCGGCGTCATGGGTCTCGATGTGATTCTGTCTGTCGTCATGACAACGAGCGTTGTCTCCGGGGGGGAGCAGGTAATCCGCTTCGGTTCCGGATTTCTCGCACAGACCATTCGGATTGGTTACCTTGAATGCTTCATGGCATGCATCTTCAGTATCATCGGTTTCCTGATTGTATGGGCATCCATGAGCATGATCTCCCATGATGTGGAGAAGAAACTGATCCCGTTTTATTACTTCCTGCTGCTGGGACTGCTGGGCACGCTGAACGCAGTGGTCTTCTTCGAGAGCCTGCTCGGTGTCTTCGTATCCATTGAGTTGTCCTCCTTCGCCGCGGCCGGTATTGTTATTGTAAAGAACCAGACGGAGAATGTCCACGCGGGTCTCAAGTACCTGTCGCTTTCCATTCTGGGTTCCACTCTCGTGCTGATGGGCATGGTCATCCTGTATGTGGCAACATCCCCTGAGAGACTCGACATTTCCTCCATCGCCGCGGTTATCAAGTCCAGCGGTTTCATGGCGGAAAAATCCAGTTACATTGTATGGGCATATTCTCTGATCACATCCGGTGTGGCCTTTAAAGCGGCGCTGTTCCCCTGCCATATCTGGCTGCCCGACGCACACGGCACGGCGCCTTCGCCCTCTTCGGCAACCCTGTCCGCGCTGGTTCTTAAGGCATACATCGTTTTCTATATGAAGATAGTGTTTGGCGGCGCGGGCTTTGCCATCATCGCCGGCTCCGGTCTTCGTATTCTGCTGAATGTGGTTATGGTTGTCGGTGTGATCGCCATGATCGCAGGTTCCTGCCTGGCCATCATGCAGACCGATATCAAGCGCATGATCGCCTATTCCTCGGTTGCGCAGATGGGCTATATCTTCATGGGCATCGGTCTTGGCACGGAATTCGGACTGTTTGCGGCATTGTTCCACATCCTTTCCCACGCTGTCACCAAGTCCGGTTTGTTCCTGGTGGCAGGTTCTATCATCGAGCAGACCCATAACCGGGATTTGCGGAAAATGGGAGGCCTGGGCAAAATCATGCCCATCACAATGGCACTGTTCACGGTGGGCGGTCTTTCCATGATCGGTATTCCGCTGCTGGTCGGTTTCAACAGCAAGTGGAACTTCGCCACCGGCATCGTGGGAAGCGGCACATACTGGCTGCTGATCCCCCTTTCCATCTCGGCGCTGCTGAATGCACTGTATTATCTTCCGGTGGTGATTCGCGCCTTCTTCGGGAAGGAAGCAAAGGAAATGACAGAGCCGTTCGCCTCCAAGGAGCGTCCGGTGAAGGATCTGCTGCCCATCATCCTGCTGGCGGTGGGCGTGGTATTCTTCGGCGTGTGTGCGGGACCGGTTTCCGATTTCCTGCAGAACGGTATCGCTATGCTGGCAAGCCTCGGACACTGACAACGAGGTATTCACACGGTAAAAGGAGAGGATATTATGAATATCGCTTTACTCTTTCCGGTCGTATTCCCGATTGTCATGGGGGCGCTGGTGCAGCCGCTGAAGCTGCATGACAGAAAGAAGCGAGAGATTTATGTGGCGGCAACGGTCATCATCAACTTCCTGATGGTGCTGTTTAACGCGCTGATATTGCCGGACGGTACGCACTTGACCCTGGTGTATATCAACCGGATCGTCGATTTCTCGCTGCAGATCGACGGGATGAGCCGTTTGATTTCGATTATCGCCGGGTTCCTGTGGTGCACGGCAGCGTTCTACTCCTTCGAGTACATCAAGCACGAGGGAAGGGACGAACGCTACTTCACCTTCTTCACGGCGACGATCGGTGTGCTGATCGGTATCAGCTACTCGGCCAACCTGCAGACGCTGTATCTCTTCTATGAGATGATGACGCTGATCACATTCCCGCTGGTCATGCACTCTATGTCGGAACAGTCGGTTAAAGCCGGAAAAAAATATCTGACCTATTCCTTTGTCGGAGCCACAATCGCCCTTGCGGGATTCTTCTTCCTTGCGGAGTTCTGCGAGACGACGAATTTCGTGCCGGGCGGAACGCTTCTGCTGGATAAGGTCAACAGTTCTGGAAACATGTTATTATTCCAGATCATGGTGTTACTTACCATCGTAGGATTCGGTTGTAAGGGCGGTATGTTCCCCTTACACGCATGGCTGCCCAACGCTCACCCGGTTGCCCCGGCCCCTGCTTCGGCGGTGTTGTCCGGTGTTATCACCAAGATGGGTGTGCTGGCAATCGTACGCGTTATGTACTATATGGT
>CACZSB010000220.1 GCA_902783765.1 uncultured Lachnospiraceae bacterium | reverse complement strand
GAGCGAACCATTCCCTCTGCCTTGATCTGCCGGATGAAATACAGAATCTCCTGGGTTCGGCCCACCGCAAAGGAGGGAATCACCACATTGCCTCCCCGGGCCATGGTGCGGTCAATGATCCGGGCCACCTGGCTCACATAGGCGGCGTCCCCCTCATGGGGGGCATGGAGCCGGTCTCCGTAAGTGGATTCCAGCACCACATAATCGGCCTCTTCCACCGGTTCCGGATCCCGGATCAGGGGACGGTCCGAATTGCCCACATCCCCGCTGAATACGATCTTTTTGGTAACCCCCTCCTCCGTGAGCCACAATTCCACATGGGAAGCTCCCAGCAAATGGCCCGCATCTCCGAAGCGCACCACCACATCCTCTTCCACCTGACGCATTTCTCCGAAGGGCAGGGGGATAAACTGCTGGAGCACCGCCTGGGCATCCTCCGTGGTATACAGGGGCTCCACCGCTCCCCGGCCGGCCCGGCCGGCTTTCCGGTTTTGCCACTCCGCCTCCGACTCCTGAATGGCGGCGCAGTCTAAAAGCATAATGCGGCACAAATCGCAGCTGGCCTCCGAGGCATAAATGGGGCCCCGGTAGCCCATTTTATAAAGCAGGGGCAGATTGCCGGAATGATCGATATGGGCGTGGGTCAGAAAGACCGCATCAATGGAATCCGCCCGGACAGGAATGCTTTGATTCACAAATATATCCTTACCCTGCTCCATGCCGCAGTCCACCAGCAGCCGGTGATGGCCCACCTCCAGATAGCTAAGGGAACCGGTGACCTCGTGGGTAGCGCCCAGAAATGTAATTTTCATGCCCTGCCTCCGCAAATGAATAATCTTTTCCGCATTATAGCACAATCCGCCGGCTTGGTCACCTATGAGGCGTATCTTGGGCTATTCGTCCTTGTAATTCTGTTGAAAATTTGTTAGAACAGGTACAGAATCAAGCAAATAAAGCAATAATATAACGAGGATTATTTCACTGTCACATATTACTCCCTAGGAGTTAACGGGCATTCAATCACTGTCCATCACGGGAGGAATTGCCCCCCCAAACTGTGTTAATTAAACAGGTGAATGACGTAAAAGGAGATTGTTGTTGAAAACAATAACGATAACAAGAAAAGGAAAATTCGCCAGCTGCTTGATGCCGTATTGGATTATCACCTGTATGACAAAGGATGCATTTAAAAAAAGATTCGGCATCGATAGCGATGTTTGTGATATAGGGAAAGACGCCCACCCGATAAATCGGATTAGTGGTAATCCTTACGGTAGCCCAGAGGTTCTTGATGAAATAGGAACCCGGATTCTTAATGGAAAAACAATAACCCTGGAAATTGATGATAATGTTAGATCCATATTTGCAACTACATCCACAGGCAGCTTATCAAATGAAGTTGTTATTGCGGAGCCAGAAGAAAGAAAACTAACGATTACGACAAAAGGTGGATGGAAAACAGTATCGTACCCATACTTTGAAAAAACATACCCAAATAAAACATATTTATAGGTAATTCCCAGGCGACTTTCTTGGATAAATGTAGAAAACAGCCTAAATATTGAAGGAAAAGTGCATGGAAAAACGTGAATTCTCATTGTTTTTTTTCCGAATTTATGCTATGTTTGTGTCGCTGTTGTAAGAGCTAATGAAGGAAAGAGAATGCTCCAAAGAAAGATTTACAAACGAATCGTGGCGTTTTACAAAGGCAGGCCAAACAAGGCACTGATGATTATTGGCGCTCGTCAGGTTGGCAAGTCTTTCATTGCGGAGGAATTCTGCAGAACCCATTATGAGAGCTTCATTAAATTGGACTTCATCAATAACCCGGAATATATCTCCGCTCTTTCCGGAGCAGAAAGTACGGAGGAGATTCTTTTGCGTCTGTCCGCCTTGTTCGGCGATCAAATGATTCCCGGTAAGACCATGATATTCTTTGACGAAGTTCAGGAATGCAAGGAACTGATTACACATATCAAATACCTTGTGCAGGAAGGTAGCTACAGCTACATTCTCAGCGGTTCGCTGCTGGGGACAGTCTTCCGAGACATCGCTTCCGTTCCGGTGGGATACATGGATATTGTCCAGATGTAGCCTTTGGACTTTGAAGAGTTCGCACTTGCCAATGGCGTGGGTGTGAATGTGCTCGATTCCTTGCGCCGATCCTTCGAGACTAAAACCCCCGTGGATTCCTTTATTCACGAGCGTATGATGCAGTTGTTTGAATTGTATCTCATCGTCGGCGGAATGCCGGCTTCCGTCTCCACTTACCTGGAAACAAAAAATCTGCGCCGCGTCGCGGAGGAACAGAACGCAATTCTAAGGCTATACCGGCGCGACATTTCCAAATACGACACACAGAATCGGCTGTATCTGAACGAGATTTTTGACTTGATCCCCAGCGAGCTGAACGCAAAAAACAAACGATTCATCCTGAAAAACCTGAACG
>CACZSB010000219.1 GCA_902783765.1 uncultured Lachnospiraceae bacterium | reverse complement strand
ATACAGATCGACGAAGCTTCGGATACGGTCGTAACCCGCCTGATTCTGGAAAATACCGGCCGGGAAACGGTCAGGATCCACTATACGCTGCCTCTTATCTCGGCGGGCGTCAGGCCCGGCACCCTGGAACTGTCGGCCTCCGATGATGCGGAGCGGACATCGGAAACGGAAGTCTATTTCAGTTTAAAGCCCCAGGGCAGCATCGTCTTTTCCTATTCCTATCAGACTAAGAATTCGCTTACGAACGCCGGTGCCTTCGGCATGGATCTTACGAAGCTGATCTTCGGAGAAGGCGGCCGGATCGGTCGCTTTGCCGTTGCCGTCAGCATGAAGGAAGAGGACCTGCCCCTCATCGATGAGATTTTTCCCGTCAATTACTGCATCGACGGGTGCTGGATCTTTGTGGAACTGTATGACTTTACGCCCTCCTCGCTCTTAGACCGCTTTTATATAGCCAAGGAAACATATCGAAATTTAAAGGGAAGCCGCGATTTTGAACCGAACGAAGAGCAGCAGGCCGTGCTGGAAAACTACCGCCAATGGTTCCGGGAGGGGATTGGCGTCGCTATTCCGGGAGCGGAGGAAGGCGGAGTGCCGCGCATGTTTGCGGAAATGATCGGTGCCGAGATCACGCCCGGCACGGCGTATCTGCAGCGGTATATGGAGCATTTCAGCCGTCTGGAGGAGGGAAATATCCACTTTCAGCGGATTGTGAGTGGACTGATCCTGCGGGAGATGATCTGGCAGGAGGCTGAGCCGGAACTGATTGCCTCCTTCTTTTCCGTGGGGATGACGGACAGCATAGGGCCGGCGGTCCGGGAGCTTTTGCGGCAGGCCGTGTACGGCGATGAGATGTATACGGTGGCGGTGGGCCTGACCCGGGAACCGGCACTGGCAGGGGTGACGCTGCATAAAGCACAGATGATTCCGGGGCCGGATGAACGCTTTGAATGGGTCCCGGCCCAGGAAATTACACTGCTGGCAGCGGAACCGTCCGGCTTCTATCATGTGAAACATCAGGAGGAGTACTCTCTCTTCCGGACCATAGTCATTCGGGACGCGGCCAGCTATGGCGACGATGAGCTGCGGGCGTACTTGGAAACGGTGGGGGTGGATGTTTTCGCCCGGCAGATGCTGCTGGACGATAGGGAGGATCAGGTCGAGGTGAATGTGCCGGGAAGCGACTGGCAGACCTATGACGGCTTCTTTTCCTGCCCGAAGGACGGACCGCTGAATGCCGGCGATCTGCTGGAAGCCCATCAGCTGACGGAAACGAATTATTTATCAATTTCTGTTTCTGAACGGGAGGATGCCTTCGCGGCTTCTCTGTCCGTTCCGGCCTTCACGCATTATATTGGCCTGATATATCAGGAAGACGATGAAACGCATTATTTTGCCCTCTCAGGTGCCGAGGGGTATCTTTCGGCCATGACCGGTCTGCCCTTTTACCGCTTTATAGCGGACTGCGAAAAAGGACTGACGCTCAGACAGGCGGCGCAGGAAAAAAGGGCGGCAAAAGCGGCCGAAGTCGACGGCCGCATCCGCCCCCTGGAGGCGTTGACGCTGCAGGAAGTCCCTTTCTATGAGAGCGGTGACTGCACTGGTCTGTACATGCTGGCCTTTGACATGGAGATATGGGAGGAGAGCGATAAGGTCACAACCCGTCTGCTGCTGGAAAACAGCGGCGGCGCGCCGGTCACGGCCTGCCTGCCCCTGCCCGTTCTGCGGAACGGAGCGGCGGAGGGAAGCCTGAATATCATCGAAAGTGGCGGCGAAGCGGCTCTTGTGGCGGGAAACCGAATCTACCTTGCCCTTCCCCCCGGTGGAATTTTGAGCCTGTCCTATCGCTATCTGACTGCCTCGCGCCTGATCCATGCCGGCGCCGTCGCACTGGATCTCAGCCAGCTGGTATTTGTGGAAGGGGGTCGGGTCGGACGCTTTTCCGCCGCCCTTACTTTGCGGGAGGAGGACATTCCGCTGGTGACGGAGATCTTTCCGCTGAATTACCGCTTTGACGGCCGGACGGTTTCCCTTGTTCTGTACGACTTTGCCCCAAACCGCCTGCTGAACCGCTTTTCCATAAGCAAAGACAGCTACCGGAACCTGATGGGAAGCCGGGACTGGGAACCCACAGACGCGGAGCTTTACATATTGGCGCATTACCGGAAATGGTTTCGGGAGGGATTCCCGCTGCCGGAGGACGCAGTGCCGGACGACCGTTCTCTTCCGTGGGACCAAGGGGTGTTCAACGACCCGGGCTGTGCTTTTTCCCTGGAGGCAGGCTCTTCGGCGCTGTACCCCGTTATGCTGCATCTGTGCCTGCGGACGCTCCAAACCCGGGGGCTGCTGACGAAAGACTGGGTAAACACCTTCCTGTTGGAACACCGGGATGTGACCTCCCTTGCACCGCTGACCCGGGAGAGCTTAAAGCAGATTGCCTTTGCCGATGAGCCTGTCCTGGCTGCGGTGGAGTATGCGGCGGAACCGTCGCTGGCAGGTGTGCCTCTGTATGTGGCCGAGTGGAGGGAACGCCGGAACGGTGAGGAAAGGGAATGGATCCGGGAGTTCATGCCGGTGAATGAGGGGCGGCTGCTGCGGGCAGTGCCGCAGGAAGTATTGTTCTTTAATTACAAGGGTGAGAATCTGCGGGTCATGATGCTTTCCGATGTCTCCGATATTCCGGCCGTCGAACTGCAGGATACGCTGGACGCACTGGGCATCTCACTTTATATCCGCACCAAATTGATGGACAACCGGGAGGGCGCTTACGGAACGCTAACATATTCGACGGAGGAAATGCCGGAGGAAACGCGTTACCGGAATGCCTATTTTTCCCTGCCCCAGGGAAGCCTGCTGACCCGGGAGGCGCTGGGAAAGGCCCTTCGCAGTTCCTATGTCAATATCTGGGATGGAGACGATTATTTCGACATCCAAATCAGAGAAGATTCGCAGCTGGCGGCACTGACGATTCCCGCCTTCACCCAGTACGCCGGCATTGTCGAGACAGAAGAGGAGAAGGCGATGGTGACGATTATGACCTTCTGCAGCAATCCGCTTGATTCGGATTACGGGCTGAAGGACTACCGCACCATTTTAAGCGGCCGGGAGACTGCGCTGGCGCTGGCCGACCGGGAAGCGGCCCTGGCGGCCCGGCGGGACGCCATCACGGAGAAGATAGAAAAGGCGCTGAACGCGCCGTAAAGGAGGACCTATGAAGAAAACGAATATAAGAATGATGACGGGGCTGCTGACGGCCGCCCTGATGCTTTCCGCCTGTACGGCGGCTCAGCCGGCCACCGACCCGCCGCTCACCACGAGCGGCCAGACGGAGACGACGGCCACAAAGCCGGAAGAGACTACGGCCCCGCCGGAAACCACCACACAGGCGCCGACCCCGGAAGAAACCACAGCTCCGCCGGAAACGGACTATCCCTACCATCCGACCACGACCCTGACTTTTACCAAGGAGAGCTATCCGAAGGTGGACGGTGCCACCGCCATGTACCCCATGTCCGTGGAGATTGCAAAAGCTGTCATCGGCTTAAACGAGGAGGAAGCGGAAGCGTTCATCACGCACCACACCACCTCCAAGGCCTACTACAACCTCATCGACGGGATCTGCGACCTCATCTTTGTGTCCGAGCCGTCGGACGATATCTTAAACCGGGCGAAGGAGGCCGGCGTCACTTTTGAAATGGTGGGCATCGGCCGCGACGGCTTTGTTTTTGTGGTCAATCAGGACAATCCTGTGGACAGCCTGACCCTGGACGAGATCGTGAAGATCTACACCGGTCAGATTACAAACTGGAAGGAAGTGGGCGGCGAGGACGAGCCGATCATCGCCTATCAGCGCGAGCAGAATTCCGGCAGCCAGAACCTGATGGAAAAGATGGTCATGAAGGGAACGCCCTTAATGGAAGCGCCGGCGGAGTACCTGATCAACTCCATGTACGGCCTGATTGACCGCGTTGCCTCCTTCGAGGACAGCCGGGCGGCGCTGGGCTACTCGATCTACTTGTACGCAAAGGATCAGTATGTGAAGGACAGCATCAAATTCCTGTCCATCGACGGGGTCTATCCCACGGACGATTCCATTGCAGACGGCAGCTATCCGCTTTCCAAGATCGTGTACGCAATCTTCCGCAGTGATGAGCCGGCGGACAGCCCGGTCCGTCAGCTGGTGGAATGGCTGCGCACGGCCGAGGGTCAGCTGGCTGTGGAAGCCGGCGGATATGTGGGAATGAAATAATTGGGGAACAATAATGACAATAAAAAAGCTGCTGAGCGGATTTGAACCGCTGACCTCATCCTTACCAAGGATGCGCTCTACCGACTGAGCTACAGCAGCACGTCTTAGACGCAATCGTCAATATACACGATGGGGGAGGGCTTGTCAAGATTTTTTGGCGCCTCCGCCATCTTTTTTTTCTTCCTTTAGGCGGACTCTCAAATCTGCGAAGAAGGAGGAGAGCATTTCGCTGCATTCGGCCTCCAGCACCCCCCGGGTGATTTCCACCTGATGGTTAAACTGGGGCATTTGGAGAATGTTCAGCAAAGATCCGGCGCAGCCCGCCTTGGGATTCATGGTGCCGATCACCACCCGGTCTATGCGGCTTTGCACCAGGGCTCCGGCGCACATCTGGCAGGGCTCTAAGGTCACATACATGGTGCAGCCCTCCAGCCGCCAGTCCCCCAGCTTCCGGCTGGCCCGGTCGATAGCGGTGATTTCCGCATGGGCCAGGGTAGAGTGCTTGTGGAGCCTTTGGTTAAAGCCTCGGGCAATAATTTGTCCCTCCCGGACAATGATGCAGCCGATAGGAATCTCCCCCAGGGCGGCGGCCCGGCGGGCCTGGTCCAGCGCCTTTTTCATAAACTTCTCATCAGTCGAAAGCATAGTGACCCTCCGGAAGAATTATAAAAGAAAGGAAGCTTCCTGGCAAGGGGCGGAAAATGGTTAAAAAACAGGATGAAATACTTGTCTTTTTTAATTTCGTAAGCTATAATAACTGGTTATGGTCAAAGGGCCTTCGAAAACATGCTGGCATGGATTTGACATCAATTACCGTTCTCAATGGACAAACCGGAGGTATGAATATGGAATTAGCGTTCAGAAAAGATGTGCCCCTGGAGGAAACCTGGAATCTGTCTCTGATTTATGATACAGAGGAGGCTTATCAGGCGGATATTGCCAAGCTGAAAGCCCTGGCGGATGAGATTTGCGAAAAGTATCAGGGAAAGCTCACCACCGCGGAGGCCATACTGAGCTGCCTGGACAAGTACGAGGAGTTTTTGATTCTCTCCGGCTGGGTGAGTAACTACGCCGGTCTGGCAGTGGAGGTGGATTATCTGGACGGCGCCGCCCTGGAGCGGGATCGCCGAAATCAGGCCATGTTTGCCGAAATCGAAAGCCGTTTGAGCTTTATCCGTTCGGAAATTCTGGAGCAGCCGGAACAGGTGCTGGAGGAGGCCGTAAGTCAGGCCACCCGTTCCAAGGGTTATCTGGCAGATATCCTGCGGGAAAAGCCCCATATTCTCTCTGCGGAAACGGAACGGGTACTGGCGGCGTTTCAGCAGAGCTTCGGCACGCCCTACGAAATCTACAATATTACCAAGCTGGCGGATATGAAATTCCCCTCTTTCACGGTGAATGGCAAAGAGTACCCCCTGGGTTATTCCCTTTTTGAGGATGATTATGAATATGAACGGGATACTGAGGTCCGCCGGGCTGCCTTTAAGGCCTTCTCCGACAAGATCCGTCAGTACGAAAATGTGACCGGCGCCGCCTACAATGCCTGCGTCACTCAGGAAAAGGTGGAATCCCGGCTTCGGGGTCACCAGTCCGTATTTGATTACCTGCTTTTCCCTCAGAAGGTGAATCGGGAAATGTATGACCGTCAGATCGATTTGATTACGGAAAAGCTGGCCCCTCATATGCGCCGCTATGCCAAGCTGATTCAGAAAATCTACGGCCTGGAAAAAATGACCTTTGCGGACTTGAAGCTGCCCTTGGATCCGGATTATGATCCCAAGGTGACCATCGCTGAATCCCACAAGCAGGTGCGGGAAGGCCTGGCCGTTCTGGGAGAAGATTATGTGGCCATGATCGACGAGGCCTACGAGAAGCGATGGATCGATTTTGCCAAGAATCAGGGTAAATGCACCGGGGGTTTCTGTTCCTCTCCCTATGGAAAGAATTCCTTTATTCTGCTTTCCTGGAATGACCGTATGTCCGATGTGTTTACCATTGCCCATGAGCTGGGCCATGCGGGGCATTTCCGGGCGGCTAACCGCAGTCAGTCCCTGTTTGATACGGATGTTTCCGGTTATTTCATAGAGGCACCCTCCACCATGAATGAGATCCTGTTCACCCAGCATTTGCTGAAAAGCAGCGAGGATCCCCGCTTTAAGCGCTGGGTGCTGGGCAGCCTGATCGGCAACACCTATTATCACAATTTTGTGACCCATCTCCGGGAGGCCTGGTATCAGCGGGAGGTGTATAAGATCATCGATGAGGGCGGCTCCGTGGACGCAGAGACCCTTTCCGATATCTTTCGGAAGAACCTGGAGCTTTTCTGGGGGGATGCGGTGGAAATCAATGAGGGCGCAGAACTTACCTGGATGCGCCAGCCCCATTATTACATGGGCCTGTATTCCTATACCTACAGCGCCGGCCTCACCGTTGCCACCCAGGCGGCCCTGCGGATTCAGCGGGAGGGGGCTCCGGCGGTGGAAGATTGGAAGAAGGTGTTGAAGGCCGGTTCCACCCTGGACCCCTTGGGTCTGGCCAAGCTGGCGGGCATTGATATTTCCACGGACAAGCCCCTGCTGGACACCATCGATTACATCGGATCGGTTGTTGATGAAATTCAGCGCCTGACGGAGGAGATTGAGGCCGCAAAGGGTTAATCCCCGGCTGAAAAACTTTTTTTCCGGAAGGCCTTGACAGGCGGACGGGCAAAAATTATAATCACATAGCGCCCAGATAAGGGCGCTGTTCGGAGAAGTACCCAAGCTGGCCGAAGGGGCTCCCCTGGAAAGGGAGTAGGTCGTTAATAGCGGCGCAAGGGTTCAAATCCCTTCT
>CACZSB010000218.1 GCA_902783765.1 uncultured Lachnospiraceae bacterium | reverse complement strand
TGGCGAGCCATGGCCAGATCCTCCAGGACTTCCTTTATGGGACGGATTCGGAATTCCTTGTCCGCATACATATTACAGAAGCTGCAGGCATTATGACTGCAACCCACTGTCAGCTGCAAAATATAGCTGTAGGCCTCGCTGGGAGGGCGGTATATTTGTCCTTCGTAACGCATATTATGATTCCTTATTGATTTGGTATTGAAGCAGGAATTCATCCTCTGTAAGAATGGGGATTCCCAGCTTTTTAGCCGTCTGATTTTTGGCTGAAACGGATTTGTTATCGTTATTGATTAGGGCGGTGGTTTTTTGGGAGACCGAGCCGCTGACCCGCCCCCCCAGGCTTTCGATGCATGCTTTTAAGGCATCCCGATTTACAAAATGATTCAGGCTGCCCGTAATAACAAAGTTCAGGTCCCTAAGGGTTTGGGGACCGGTTTCCTTCCTGTCCTTTTCCAGATCCAGCACCGCCAAAAGCTCATGGAAGGACTGGTTTTTTCCAGGATCTTCAAAGAACGCCCGTATACTCCGGGCTGTAATTTCTCCGATGCCCTCCACCTCTGTCAATGCCTCCTGGGAAGCCTGACTCAAAGCCAGAGGGTCTTCTTTAAAATGACGGGTCAGAAGACGGGCTGTGGCAGGACCCACGCCGCCGATTCCAAGAGCCACCACCAGCCGGGCCAAACTGGTATGCCGAGCCTTTTCCGCCGCCTCCAGCAGATTCCGGAAGCTTTTCTCCCCAAAGCCTTCCAGACAGATAATCCTGTCTCTTTTGGCTTCCAGTCTGAACAGGTCGGCAAAACGCCGTATAATCCCTAAATCCAAAAACTTTTCCAGGGTGGCCTGGGAAAGGCCCTCCACATTCATGGCATAGCGGCTGACAAATAATTCAAATGCCTTGATTTGCTTGGCCGGGCAGTCCGGATTGGGGCAATGAAGGGTCCTGACCTCTCCCGTATCCCGAATTTGAGTGACAGCTCCGCAGACAGGACAGCAGGCTGGCGGGGGCTGAGGGCCTGTCCGGCTGAAGTTCTCCGCTATTTGGGGAATAATCATATTGGCCTTATAGACGCTAATCTCATCCCCCACTCCCAGGGCCAGGCTTTCCACGGTGGATAAATTATGGACACTGGCCCGGCTTACGCTGGTGCCCTCCAATTCCACCGGCCGGAAAACAGCCACCGGGTTGATAAGTCCCGTGCGGGAAGCACTCCATTCAATGGCCTCCAACAGGGTCCTGGCGGTCTCGTCGGACCACTTAAAAGCGATGGAATCCCGGGGAAAACGGGCGGTACTGCCCAGGGCGGCGCCGTAGGCAATATCATCCATTAAAAGCACCAGCCCATCGGAGGGCAGGGGATAATCCTGAATGGCCTCCCGAAAAGCTTCCACCGCCTCCGGCAGATTTTCCTGTTCCACCTGACGGTATTCCACAGTTTCAAAGCCCTGATTTCGGAGCCAGGCCAGCGCCTCATGATGATAAGAAAAACGGAGACCCTCCGCTTCCACCAGAGAAAAGGCATAAAAGCCCACCCGCCGCTCTGCAGTGATTTGACTGTTTAACTGAAGCACGGAACCGGAGCACAAATTGCGGGGGTTCTTGTACTGAGTCTCATGTTCCGGCAGCTGCCGGTTGATTTCTTCAAAATCCGGATAGGAAATCAGCGCCTCCCCCCGAAGGATCAGTGTGCCCTGAAAGGGAATCCTCAGGGGGATATTCCGGAAGGCTCGGGCATTGGGGGTTATAAGCGCCCCCTGCTGACCATCTCCCCGGGTTACGGCTTCCTGCAGCATCCCCTGCCCATATGTCAGTACCACCGTCAGACCATCCAGCTTCCAGGACAATAAACCGGGTTGGTTTCCTAAAAAAGCCTGCAGTTCGGCCACGGACTTGGTTTTGTTTTGGGAAAGCATGGGACGGATATGGTTTTTTTTCGGCAGTGTTTCCACACTTTCATATCCCACCCGCTGACTGGGACTGTCGCTGAATATCAATCCCGTTTCCTGCTCCAATGCCTGGAGCTCATCATAGAGAGCGTCATATTCCCGATTGCTCATAATCTCCCGGCTTTCCTGATAATAGGCCCGGGAGGCCTCCTTCAAGAGGGCGGATAGTTCCCGCATTCGCCGGATTAATGCTTCTTGATTCTTTTCCATTATTCCTTCATTCCCAGGGCAGCCAGAAGGGCCTCGTATTCATCCCCCTGTATCAGCCGGTATTCGCCCAGAGCCAGATCCTCCAGGGTGATATTCATAATGCGGATCCGGGTCAACTCCCTGACCTTATAGCCCAAAGCCTCGCACATACGGCGAATTTGCCGGTTTAGGCCCTGGGTCAGTATGATGCGGAAGCGGTTCCGGCTCACCCGGACCACTTTACAGGGGCGGGTCACCGTGCGGTCTGATAATCTTACCCCGGCGCCCATGGCTTCAATGAATTCCCGGGTCACCGGATGATCCACCGTCACGATGTATTCCTTTTCATGAAAGCCCCGGGCATGAGCAATCTGTTCCGCCAGTTCCCCCTGATTGGTCATAAGAATCAGCCCCTGAGAATCCTTATCCAGGCGCCCAATGGGATAAATCCTTTCCGGATAACCCACATAGGTTACAATATTGGCGGGCTCATCCTGGGCGGTGGTGGTCACCACCCCCACAGGCTTGTTCACCGCCAGCAAAATCGGACGATTGCGCTTTTTAATCAGCTTTCCGTCCACCTCTACCCGGGCCCCGGCTTCCACCTGCTGGCCCAGCTGGGCCTTCAGGCCCTCCACGGTAACACGGCCCTCCTGAATGAGCCGGTCCGCTTCCCGGCGGGAGCAAAAGCCCGCATCACTTAAAAATTTATTCAGCCGCATGGATTGATTCATGATTATATTCCTTAACGTATAAACATGGCATCTCCAAAGGAGAAGAAACGATACCTTTCCCGAATGGCCTCCCGGTAAGCCGCCATAATATGATCCCGCCCCGCCAGCGCCGAAACCAGCATCATTAAGGTGGACTTCGGCAAATGGAAATTGGTTATAAGGCCATCCACCAGGCGAAAACCATATCCGGGATATATAAATATATCCGTATCTCCGCTGCCTGCGCCCAATAGTCCCTTTTCATCGCTGGCCGCCTCCAGCGTGCGAAGGCTGGTGGTACCCACAGCAATCACACGACCGCCGGAGGCTTTATGATGATTGATTCTTTCCGCCGTTTCCGAATCAATACTGTAATGCTCGCTGTGCATATGATGATCTTCCACCCTTTCGGCTTTCACAGGCCGAAAAGTGCCCAGCCCCACATGGAGGGTTAACTCTTCTATCCGGACCCCTTTTTTCTTTAATTGTTCAAGGAGTTCCTTTGTAAAATGCAGCCCTGCGGTGGGCGCTGCCGCAGAACCCTGGTGACGGGCGTAAACCGTTTGATACCGTTCCCTGTCCTTAAGCTCATGGGTGATATAGGGCGGCAGGGGCATTTGTCCCAATCTGTCCAGGATTTCTTCAAAAATC
>CACZSB010000217.1 GCA_902783765.1 uncultured Lachnospiraceae bacterium | reverse complement strand
TATTTTTGAATTAAAACCTTTACAGCCGGAGGATATCGCCACCCTGATCCGCCGTGCCCTTACGGACCCGGAAAAGGGCATGGGCATGTACGGGGCCCGGATTGATGAGGCCGCCGTGGCCTTCCTGGCGGATGTGGCCGGGGGAGACGCCCGCCGGGCCCTGGGGGCGGTGGAATTGGCCGTTATGACCACGGAAAAGGGCCCTGACGGCATTATCCATATTACCCTAAAGGTGGCGGAGGAATGCATCCAGCGCCGGGCCATCGGCTACGACAAGGAAGGGGACAATCACTACGATGTGATCAGCGCCTTTATTAAAAGCATGCGGGGTTCGGACCCGGATGCGGCCCTGTATTATCTGGCTCGAATGATCGAGGCCGGGGAGGATCCCCGCTTTATTGCCCGCCGGATCATGATTTGCGCCGCGGAGGACGTGGGATTAGCGGATCCCCATGCCCTGCCTTTGGCGGTGGCAGCCGCGGAGACCCTGGAGCGGGTGGGGATGCCCGAGGGGCGGATTCCCCTGGCCCTGGCAGCCAGTTATATTGCCACGGCTCCCAAGAGCAATGCCGCCTATCTGGCCATTGACCGGGCCCTGGAGGCGGTCAGAACCAAGGGGATTCAGAAGGTGCCCTCCCATCTTCAGGGCACAGGGTATCAGGGGGCCTCGGAGCTGGGAAAGGGCATCGGTTACCAGTACGCCCACGACTTCCCGGGCCATTATGTGAAGCAGCAATATCTCCCCGACGAGCTTCTGGGCAGCCGCTTTTTTGAGCCCGGGGATAACGGATATGAGCAAATTTTGAAAAAATATATGGATTCTTTGACACAAATGAGGTAAAATAGAAGGATAAACCGGGGGTATCCCCCCACATTGGCACAAAAGCAGGAGGCTGAGGTGAGAAAAAAAATCAATCAGCTGGCCTCGGGTCAGTACGATAACAGACGTCCCCTGATTCAAACAGAACCCGCCCTGGTGGAGGCGGCTTTTCCCTGCGGTCACAACTTTTCCGGGGAATTGCAGATCCAGAGCACCAACGGGGTTTCCTTCCGGGGGCTCATTTATTCCGATGACGAACGGATCGAGCTGCCTCAAAATGCCTTCGCGGGCCTGAAGACCCAAATAGCCTATGTGATCCGGGGGGAGGCCATTCAGGAAAGCACCCTTTTGGAGGGGCACTTTACCCTGGTGACCAATGGGGGCGAAATCGCCCTGCCCTATCGTTTCAGCGCCAGTCCCTTGGTGGTGGACGGGACCCGGCTGCCGGGCACCCTGCCGGAACTGGAGGAAATGTACCGCACCCGGCCGGAGCTGCTTTTATCTCTTTTCGAATCCGAAGCCTTTATCAATCTGCCCTTTTTCCAGGACGATTCCCTGCGGGCCTTTTATCAGTCTTTAAGAAAATCCTCCGACCGCCGCATGGCCCTGGAGGAGTTTTTGGTAAGCTGCGGCGCCAAGAAGGCGGTGCGTTTGTCGGTGGAAAAGGAGCCCCAAAGCTACATTGTCCGGGAAAGGGATTGCGAGGGCGAGGTGATTATCCATCGGAAAAAGGACGGCTATTTCATCCTGGGCCTTCGTTCCGAGGCCCCCTTCATCCGCCTGCCGAAAACCCGCTGGACCAGTCTGGAATTAACGGAGGAACGGATCCGTCTGCCCTTTAAAATCCTGCCGGAACGGCTCCATGAAGGCAAAAACTTAGGGGAGCTGATTATCAATACCGGTCGGGAGGAGATTCCTATTTCCCTGACAGTGATCCCGGAACGCAAGCCGGATCCCCGGGCAGGAAAACGGAGTCAGCTGCGCCGGGCCCGGATGGAGGTGGCTCGGATCATGGTGCCCCTGTATGCCGCCCGGGAGCCGGCCCACCATCTGAAAAATCGGATGATGCGGGCCCTGGACAGCTGGGAAATGCTGGAGGAGCCCGATACCGGCCAGGTGCTGCTGCGGGCGGAAATCTGCCGCCAGCTCAGACGTCGGGAGGAGGAAAAAACCCTGCTGGAAAAAAGCCGGGCGGTGATTCAGCGAAACCGCACGGAAAACGTCAATCAATACCTTTGGTTCCTGTATCTGGAGGAGGAAATGGAGAAGGGCAGCCGCCTCTCTGAAAGCTTTTTGCGGCTTTTATATCGGCTGAAAGAGGAAGAAGCGGAACGGCCGGAGCTACTGCCCCTGCTCATGCGCTCCGACAGTGAGTGGGCGGAGCAGCCGGAAAAGAGCTTCCAGAAAATCCGGGAGCATTTCGAGAAGGGCGCCTTGCCTCTGTTGCTGCGCATCGAGGCCCTGCTTCTTATCAAAAAATACCCGGAGTTGATCCGCCGGCTGGATGCCTTTACCCGTTATCTTTTGTATTTCGGGGCCCGTTTTGACTGCATCGATGCCGATCTGGCCCGCCGGGCCGCCGGCCTGATTGCCCAGCAAAAGGAATATCATGTGACTCATGAACGGATTCTGCGGCTCTTTTATGAGCGCTTCCCTTCCCGGGATATGCTGGAATCCCTGCTGACGGTGCTGCTGCGCCGGGGCGAGCCCTTCCCGGCGTATTTATCCCTTTACGAAAAGGGCATCCGGGAGGATATCCGCCTGGCGGATCTGTATGAATATTATCTTTCCGCCCTGCCCACGGACTATGAGGGGGATATCCCCCAGATGGTCCAGCTGTATTATACCTACAACAGCCCGGTGCGCCTTCAGGCCCGGGAGGCTCTGTACCGTTATGTGGCCCGGCAGTACGGCCCCCAGACCCAAATGTACCACCTCTATGAGAAGCAGATCCGGAATTTTGCCCTGGAACAGCTTCTAAAAGGGAATGTGAACCCGGAGGCGGCCTATTTCTATGAAAAAATGTTCATCCCCCAGGTTATAGACGGTAAAACCGCCCAGATCCTGTCGGAGCTGGTTTATACCATGCGCATGCGCCTGTCCAACCGTTCCATTGAACGGATTTTGGTGATTTACGGGGAACTGCAGCAGGAATACGCCTATCCGGTGCGGGATGGCCAGACCTGTATCCCTGTATTTACCAACCATTGCCGTTTGCTTTTTGTGGACCGGGATGGGGTGCGCTACGCCCAGAATGTTTTTAAGAGAAGCGCCCTGATGCAGGCGGAACCGGAGCAGATTGAGGCCATCCGGCGTCTGAGCCCGGACAGCCTGGCCTTTAAGCTGGAACGCTGCCAGAAGGCCCTGCGGGAGGAACTGGAGGAGTCGGATGCCCGGCAGCTGGTGTATGATTGCCAGCAGTGGGAGGAATTGTCGGAAGCCTACCGGGAAAAGCTGATTTCCACCCTGACCCAGCGCAGCGATTTGAATGATATGGAAAACAGCCAGCTGCTGCTGAGTCTGAAAAACAGCAGTAGCCTGGATGCCCGTTCCGGGGCTATTTTGGCGGAAAAACTGCTGCAAAGGGGAGAAGACGAAGCGGTGCTGGAAATGGTCTGCCGCCTGGGGCGCAAGCCCTTCGATCCCCAGCTTTTGCTGAAGCTGGCGGACCGGCAGATCCGGCATCGGAATTATGCCTATGACAAAACCCTTTTCGATTTGGCCCTGTCCCTGTACCGCAGCGACATGATGAGCCCCATCACCCTGACCTATCTGTGCCGCAGCTATAACGGCTCCACTGAGTCCATGCGTCAGCTGCTGGACCGGGCCCAGAACGGGGACGCCCTGTGTTACGATTTGCCGGAGCGCCTGCTGGGACAGATGCTTTTCACAGAGGATATCGGCCGGATCGATTGGGTGGTGGACATGTATTTGCAGGGAACCAAAAATCCGGATCGTCAGCTGCTTCATGCCTATGCGGTGCTGATGAGCGAGTTTTATTTCTGCCGGAACACCCCCATTGCGGAAAATGTTTTCACCTACCTGAAGACCTGGGCGGCGGGGGAGAAAAAGGCGGAACAGCTTCCGGCCCTTTGTCAGCTGGCCCTTACCAAACAGCTTTCGGAAAAGAAAAAACTGAACCAGGAGGAAAAGGACCTGGCCAGTCGCTTTGTGCAGAATCTATACCGCCAGGGTCTGATTTTCCCCTATCAGCAAAAGCTGGGACGCTTCTTCCCCCTGCCGGCGGAGCTGGCAGATAAAAGCTATTTGGAATACCGGGGCAGTGAAAACGAACCGGTCTCCCTGGAAATCCGGCTCCTGCCCAAGGAGGCGGAGGCCGAATTCCACTCCGTGGATATGCCCCATGTGATGGGGGGCATTTATGTCCGGGGCTTTCTGCTTTTCTCCGACGAGGAACTGGAATACCGCATCCTCCGCAGCGGGGAATTGGTGCGGGAGGATCGGATTTCCGGCAGCGGTCGGGAGGGATCCGGCCGTTTCGGCCGCCTGAACCGGGTGATCCGGGCGGCGGTGGAGGGCCAGGAGGGCTGGCAGGAGGAGATTTGCCGTTTCGGTAAAGAGGACGTAATCCTGAAAGAATACTTTCAAGTGCTCTGATAATCTGTTATACTATAGCATTGCCCCCAGGGCGGAAAGGAGGAAAGATGGACGACTTGATACTGGGTATCGACCTTTGCGATACCTATAGCCAAATCAGCGCCTTTTCCTCCGGCATGAGCGCCCCGGAGGCCTATTTGATGGGCAGTGATGAGGCCAGCTGCCTGATTCCCACGGTGCTTTGCAAAATGTGGGGCAAGGATAGCTGGCTGATCGGTTCCGAGGCCTATCGCCGGGCCCTCATGGGGGAGGGCACCATGGTGGATAAGCTGGTCAAGCTCCTCCATAAAGACGGCAGTGCCACCTTCGAGGGGGTTCAGTACAGCGCCGTGGAACTGATGGGTCATTATATCCGTCAGCTTTTGGCCCTGCCTCTGGAAAAATACGGAGCCACCCAGCCGGCCCTGGTGGCCTTTGGCTTAAAGGAGCTTAACCCGGATCTGCTGGACCGGCTCACAGAGGCCTGTGATCTGGCGGGCCTGCCCCGGGAAAAAATCCGCTTCCTAAGCCATACGGAATGCTTTGCTTATTATGTGGCCTCCCAGCCCAAGGAGCTGTGGCCCAATATGGTGGTGGGCTTTGATCTCACCGATGCGGGCCTGGACTACTTTGAGCTTCGGGCCATCCGGGGCCGCAAACCCCAGATTCTGGAAGCCCGCCGGGAGCCCCTGGATGAGGCCTTTGATCTGGATATTCTGGAAACCCCCGTGGGTGAGCACATGGCGGACACCATTCTTTCCAATTGTGCGGACCGGATGCTGAATAAAAAGCTGATATCCTCGGTCTTTCTGACGGGGGAGGGCTTTACCAGCGTGGCCTGGGCCCCGGAATTTACCCGAAAGATCTGCAATAAGCGGAAGGTTTTCGGCGGCCAGCATCTTTTTGCCGACGGAGCGGCCCTGGTGGCCATGGATTCCGCCCGCAGTGAATCGGCCTATCCCTTCGTTTGCATTTGTGAGGGCCGTCTGGCCTCCTCCATCAGCCTGTATGCGGTGCGGGAGGGG
>CACZSB010000216.1 GCA_902783765.1 uncultured Lachnospiraceae bacterium | reverse complement strand
GGCCAAGGAAAAGAATCTGTTGGTGGTGCCGGGGCATGATTTCGGCTGTCCCGGGTACTTCCGGGCCAGCACCTGTGTGGCCACGGACATGATAGAGCGAAGCCTGCCGCTGTTCAAGGAATTGAAGGAAGCCTTCGAGGCATAGAAACAGAAGTTTCTGGAGCATTTTTCCGAAACCGTCTGTTATTACTATTCGCAGTGCCTATCTGATCATTTAAAAGGGCCAGTTCTCCGTCTGGGCATTGTCTCATGTTGAGGTTCAGAGAGTGAGCTGGTCCTTTTTCTTATCCGTTTTCGACATTTGACCGTAGCTAAACAGTAAGCGGCAAGGCGTTGATTTCATGTTCCAACTCCGAAAGCCGATACATGACTGTTTCAAAAGACGGAATATCACCATAGAGCATATCGCCCATCGCCTGATAATCTTCCAATAAGCCCGAAAAACGATAAGGCGGTGGAACAAGTTTCAAGGTCCCTGGAACTGCCTCTGGATAATTTGCCCACCCCCGGGGATAGAACTTCATCTTAAACTCGACCACCTTTTTCAGCAACTCCAAATTACCAAAAGCTGCCTCTTTTACAGTCGTCTCCGCCATTCGATAAAGGTCATAGTAATGCCTTGAATACCGCCTAGGCATTGAAAGGTGTTCCGGTCGATTTGCTTCGTGGTGAAGGATTGTTGCCTTTTCCCAGAAAGTACGCTCTGGCAGGACAGTAAGAACCTTCGTGGCATTTTGCTCGAATACGGCCGGATAATATGTGGCCGCATACGGTGTTATAAGAGCATCATGCGCGGGCGTCCATGCGGCCAGCGCGCCGATTTCCAATCTGATCACTTTTAGTGTAGAAGCGTTTTCAAACAGGCTTGGATAAGCAAAGATAATTGTTTGGCCGTCCTTCTTGTCTATGTAAATGCTTGCATCATAGCCAAGATCCTGTGATAAATCGTCTTTCATTGTCGGGCAAACTATATCTCGCAAGAATTTCTCTGCCCGAACATTTGCCTCCTTGTTGAACGCATCCTGCTTTGTGTTAGATCGAGTTTCCCACGGCTCGTCCAGACCGTAACCAAGCAAACGCCAATCCAGTATCAGATCAATATCCTCTGAAAAGCGGTTGATTAAATCATATGCTTTCGACAGGCTTGTTCCGCCCTTGAATGTGATGTGTTCCTTCCAAGGAGAGCGGTGAAATAGATAATCCAGCGTATAACATACCCAAAAATCCTTTTCAATAATTGCGTCGTGAAGCCCCATCTTGTCCGCCGTATTTCTGAAAAGCTCCCGTCGTTCATCAGGCGATAGTTTTGCTACTGTATGCATTCTGCTTTCTCCTCACATATCTGCTTGATGAATTGATACACCCAATCTGTGCTTTCCGACGCTTCCTTTATGGCTGCAGCCTTTTCCTCATGTGACAGTTTATCTGACAGCGTTTCAATAGTGTCCTGTGTGATGTTCTCCTTGCCAAGTGTTTTCAGGGCTTGAATCAAGAGAGCCGTCATATAGGACAGCCCTGTAATTTCCCTGTTGGTCCTGTGCTTAAATTCAAGCCGTGTGGAGTTCCATTCGTATTTCTTATAAGGGCCGTCGCTAATATAGGACCAAACTGCCGTAACCTGCGTAGAAAGCCCCAGCATATTCAGGGCGGTGTTTCCACATGGCGCAATCGTCCAATGATAGCACCGCGCCAGAGCCTTTGCAACGGCGTCGGGATCGGTGGCTAAATATTCTCCAAGTAATTTGCTGTATTTGGGTTTTTCAAAAATGCCAGCTATAATTCTTCTCAAAAGGCCATCATTTACAAGGCGAAGCATGTTTTGCCGCACCGTGTTGTTATCGGCAATATCTGAAAAGTCAGATGTGGTAAACACTGTGCCGTCTTCCGCTGCAAGAATCCGCCTTTTAATTTGATGTGTATATCCTTTACTCACAAGAGCACCTCCTTGTAACGATTACTATATACTTTTCGTTACAAAATGGCAATAGTCTTAGAAAAAGTTTCCCTAGTGGAAGCCCCAAACTATGCCGCCTGCTGTTGAATCAGCTGGATGACGCTTTGTCTTAAAAGTTTCTTACTGCTTCGGGCGGCTGTCAGCAAATAAATGATTATCAAGGCCAGCATCATCCCCCCTGTCATAAGCGGCGAAGGATACAGCAGGCCGCCAAAGGCCGCAAAGTAAATGAGGATGAGCAAACCATAAATTATAACAGCTACTACCAGGGAAATAAGAAGCTTTAATAGCTGTTCCCGGAAAAATAGCTGCCCAATCCGCTTTTTCTGCACACCAAAGATTTGCAAATAACCCAATTCTTCCCGCCGGTAAAACAGCTCGGTTTGAAGAATGGTCACAAAGAACAAACAGGAAATAAAGAAGACCAATAGCAAAATTAATAGCATCAGATATAGAACAAAATCGATATTATCCTGCTCATACTGAATCATGCTGTAATATCCGTTGGGAACATCCAGCCCATCCCTTGCCATTTGGTTTAGCAAGACGCTGTTATTCGTCAAACCCGGTACAATCCCCATCATACTGTCAGAATCTGTGATTGTACCTAGCTGGGAGATCACATCGTAGTCCATTAAAACGATTTTTTCATCATAAACTCTCCGGTAGTATAGGTCTCTGCGGAAGTGGGTCTTTATAGCCGGCGAGTAAATGTCTGCCATAACGGCTGCCACTGTGAATTCCTGGCCTAAGTAGCTAATCTTTTCTCCCACACAGGAAGCATAATCTTCCGTGGAAAAGAATTGTTTTGCGGCCTCCCGGCTGATAATCACTTCCTGCTTATTTTGAGGAAAACGACCAAATTCCAATACACCTTCAACTCGAAGAACGCTATAGCGTTCCGGCAAATAATACAGGGCCACCACATCGCCTTCCCTGGCCTGATAATTGTCATAGAACTGTATCTGATCCATAAAAGTGTAATGGGACGTATTTACCCGGTATAGGGATACCCATTCCAGAGGGTACTCCTGACCCAGTTTCCGCAGCACCTCTTTTCCATAGCAGGCATGAACGGTGGCAATTAGGAACAGAATCAGAAAGGCAAAAGTCATGGGCAAAAAGGTCTTGGGGCTGACTACCTGGGGATGACGACGGTGAATCAAACGAGCATCCTTCCAAAAACTTGTTTTTATCTTCCTTTGGGCGTGTTTCCTCCCTTTTAAGTCTTCTGGGGCCTTGTCCCGAAGGGCAGGAGCCCCGGCTATGGCATCCCGCTTCCTTGCAGAAGTATCCTGCTCTGCCACCTGCCCGATTTCTCCGTAGTGGAGCTCTATGATTTCATCGGCATATTCATCAAAATATCTTTCGTGGGTAGCAATAATGATAATCCTGTCCGGATCTCGCAAGGAAGCAATCCTGTCCGCCATTTCCAGGGAGTTTTCATGATCCAGCGAGGCGGTCGGTTCATCTGCCAAAAGCAGATTAGGATTAAGAAGCAGCGCACGGACAATGGCGGCCCGCTGGCGCTCGCCTCCGGACAGTTGTTCCGGATACCGGGACAGAAGATCCCCTATCCCCACCTGAGCACATAAACGGCTTATGTTCTCCGGATCCGCTTTAATCAATTTCAGATTGTCTTCCAGGCTCAAATGCGCCAGCAGCAGACTTTTTTGAAAAATGTAGGAAATCTGTCCCGGCTGACCATCCCAGTCGAGAGAACCTTCAAAATCCTTTTCAACTCCGCCTAAGATATTGAGGAGGGTGGTTTTTCCGCATCCGCTGACACCCTTAATCACATAGATTTTTCCGCCTTCAAAGCAGTGACTGAAATCCTTTATGACCGTTCTTTGATAGGATTTTTTTATATGTTTGGCGATTAGCTTCATGGCTCTCTCCTAAAGAATATCCCGCTTGGCTATGAGATTCTCATACCAGCTGCGTACTTTTACTGTTTTTAGCTGGTAGGAAAGGATCAGGAATGCTGTCAGCAATATGCACAGTAATACCAGTCCCATCAGCAGGGGATTGTAAGTAAAAAGCTCAAGCTGCACCCAGGAGAATTCTCTGTTCAGATAATTAAACGAAGCGGTAAATATATAAGCAAGGGATCCGGCCAGGAGCAATTGTTTAATCAGGCACCACATATTCAGCATAATGAAGCTATTAATAACACGCTTTTTATTGTATCCCACATGTTCAAGCACGGAGATAAAGCGGCTGTTGTAAATAAGCTCCGTGCGGCGCAGTTGCCCATAAAAAAGTACTACAAAGAGCAAAATAGAGGCTGACACAGCAAGGAGAATAGGGCCATATCTTTCCCAGGACCATAATATATTTGGCATGGACTCATTAAATAATTGGCCCTTTGCTTCCCAAACGGGATCGCTCCACTCCCTTTGGAAACGGAGCATGGCCTCCGTGGAGGTGAAAAAGATATAATACTCTCTGGTGGGCACCTCGGTTCTGAAAGAGAAAAAGGAATCGTCTTCCCACAGGGACTGAAGGCTGAGGGCACTGATAAAAAATAAATCTCCCAGACTGCGATGCATTTCATCCGGAGAATTATGCAAATTGATCTCTGCCCCTATGCCATTCAAATAAACACAATCCGCCATTGTAAGGTTTCCCAAAACCCCCACCACCGTAAAGGATGTATTTCCCAGCCCATATAATTCCTCGCCGATGGTGTAACCGATTGCCTTCTCAATTTGTCCCCCGGATATTTTTCGGGCCATGTCTTCGGTCACGATGGCTTCCCCTGCTTCCCTGGCATAGCGCCCATAAATGATTTTGTCCCGGAGAGAAAAAGCTTCCTCCTTCATGGGCAGCTGGAAAATGTAAGCCGAATAGGTGGGCGACTGAAAAAACAAGCCGGAATCATCCATGGGAACCTTTTCCTCGTCCGGCAGAGAGCCCCGATAGGACAGACTGACTTCCAGAATATCGTCGCCTTTTATGCCAAAGGAAGCAAGGTCGATTTCCGCCGGCAGGGTGAGGCTCAGGCAATTGGAGCGGAAAAGATTGTGGGATGTGACCAAGAGCTTATGGGAATAGGTATCCCCCAGGAGAATCAGGCAGAAGGAAATAAACAGGAAGATGACAAACCTGATATCGGCACTTTTATTTCTTCCCCGGAAACGGAACCATTGTTTCAGAAAAGGAATCAGGGAAGGCTGTTTTGCCTCTTTCGAGTCAGACAGCGGCAATATGGCTTCATCCTTTGTCCCGGCCTGAAGCGTATGAAAACTTAACCGAGCTTTTTCCTTGTCAAAGAGGAAAATGCCATGGGCATAGGACTTTGCCTCTCTGTCATGGGTGGCGCAAAGGATGAGGCAGCTTTGGCCTAACTCTTCCAGCATGGCAAAAATAAAATTTTTATTGCCCTCATCCAGTGCGGCGGTGGGTTCATCCAGAAGCAATATCTTTTTACCGGAAAGAAGAGCCCGTATGATGGCCAGGCGAGCCCGCTCACCGCCGGACAGGGTGACAGGATATTGATTCTTTGTGTCTTCCAGGCCAAAGCGGGCCAGAAGGGTATTCTGCTCTGCCTCAGGTCTACCCAGGAGTCGCAGATTATCCTCTACCGTCAGGAAATCCACAAAAAAACTGTCCTGGGTAATATACTCCACCGCTGCTGCCAATCCCTTGGGCGCCGTCCCGCTGCTTTCTTCCTGTTTAAAGCCAATTGTCCCAGACTCAAAGGGGATCAGGCCGGCTAAAATATTTAAGAAGGTGGTTTTTCCGCTGCCGCTTTCTCCCAGGAGCAGGAAAAATCCCGTTTCCGGCAGCTGACCTGAAAAGTCCTGAAGGACATAGCTTTCTTCGTACTTCTTACTGATGCCCTGCCAGTGAATCATATCTCCTTGTCTCCCATACATAAGGACTCCTATACCAAACTCGGCAAATAATAAGCATCGGGCCAGATTTCGTCCATCAGGTAATTCATCATCTTATATAAACGCCCAAAATCGATTTCTCCGATTAGAGTATTCTTGTAGGATTCCGCCCCGTAATTCGGCTCGAATTCCCGGCCCTTTAGGCTCTCAGAAATCTGCCTGATCAGAGCATATGCTTCCTGCTGCTCCGGCGTGGCTGTCCCCTGTTCCACCAAATCGGACAGTAAAACGAAATTGTCGGGGCTGCCGTAGGCAATATCGATGAAGGCATCGTCCATAAAGCCCCAGCATTCCAGAAGAGCAAAGCGGAATGCGTAACCTTTCTCAAAATCCTTTTCCCGGAAATACTCACAGCCGTAGAAAGGACCGTCAAAGCTTCGTTGTCTTTCCGGCTCCCGGGGGGTGGCGGTGAGCGCCTTTCTCATCAGGCGGAAGAACTGAGACTTATCCAGGACTTCGAAGGATAGAGAAGCCGGATCCAAAGCCAGCAGATCCTCCGGCGGCGTTCCGTCCTTCAGCAGTTCTCCGATTAAAGCCAGATCCCGTTCCAGACCTTCCGTATTCTCACTGAATCCCCCGTCCTGCCAGGGCCAGGGACTATGGATGCTGGTTTGATATGATGGAGAACTAAAAATTCTTGTGGGGTTATCGTCCCAATAACGGATATTATTGATTTCATATCTATAGGAATAATGCTGGTCGATGGGAATGTCTTTTCCTCGGCATTCCTCATAAGTAAAGCTGATAATCCACCCGTCACCGGCAGCGTCCCCTTCCCGGGCAGCAAGTTGAAAGCGGTCGATTGATCCTGTTCCTGTTCCCTCCGGGTTTGTCAGCGCGCAGCCTGCGGCGATCAGGGAGATTATCATCATAGCGGCAACAATCCAATACCCCGGGTTTTTATAGTGCAGAGCGGCCTTGACCCGCTCTTTAACACCGATTTCCCCGAAAGCCACGGGACAGGCACTGATCCAGTGTTTCGGCGTGCTTAATTCCAGCAGAGCGAAGGAGTAGGCTTTGCGATAGCTGGCAGACTGTTCCCGGATGGCCCGTTCATCGCAGGCTTTTTCAATATCCCGGCATAGCAGCATATAGCTGATCCATAAAATTGGATTAAACCAGTGCAGGCAAAGGAGCAGAAAGCCAAAGAGCTTCCAAAGGGGATCCCTTCGGGCGATATGGGCCCGCTCATGCTCCAGAACGCAGGCCAGCGCTTCATCGGACAGATTCGAAGGCACATAGATTCGGGGACGGAACAGGCCGAAAACAAAGGGAGTGCCGGGCTCATCGCAGAAATAAACATTTTCTTTCTGATGAACGGACAGACGGGATTTTTGCCATACCTTGAAATAAGTCCAAACCATATACAGGAGCAGCAGGGCTGCGCCGGCTAACCAGATCCATGTGAGCAGCGGAAGATAGCTTTCCCCTAAGGTTTTCGGGCTTACAGCATTATCCTGGCTGACCAAAACATAAGCCTGACCGCTGCTGTCCCGTTTGGGAATCGCTTCCCGCCGCTCCACAATCTCCAAAAAGGACGGATCATCGGCCTTGACGATTTCTACGCCCTCCGGAATCATGTTGGCGATCTCCGTGACCGCACTGCCGCTGCCCACCGATTTCGGGAGAAGAGAAATCTTGCTTTCCGGCAAATTCGGAATCAAAAGACGCAAAGCCACCAGCAGCCAGAGGGCACAAATAAGGCCCCGGGGCGCCTTTCGGAAGCAAAGACGGAGCAGGATCACAAGAGCCGCTACAACGGAAGCCGAAAGGCTGATTTTCAATAATTGTAAAAAGAATTCCTGCAGGTTCACGCTGTGCCTCCCTTCTCCGGCTCATCATTCTCACCGATGTTTTTGTTCCCGTCTTCCACACAGGCATCGATGAGGCGTCTGATTTCCTCCGCTTCCTTGGCATTCAGTTTTTTCCCGGAAGTAAAGGCGGCTATAAAGGCCGGCAGGGAGCTGTCAAAGGTATCATTCATGAAGGCTTCGGTCTGGGCCGCTATAAAGCCTTCCCTGGTCAAAACAGCGGAAACGATGCCTTCCTCCATCCTAAACAGTCCTTTATCACAAAGACGACGAAGCACGGTATAGGTGGTGGAGCGGGCCCAATCCAGCTCTTTTTTGCAAAGCTTTACCAGTTCTCCTGAAGGGATCGGCTCCTGATCCCATACGATTTGGGCAAAGGCATTTTCCGCCGCCCCTAATCTGATATCTGTGGTTATCCGGCTCATATTGTCTTCCTCCGAAAAAGTGCCTACAAGCTGTAAACATCTATTGGAAGTTTACAACTTGTAGGCACTAAAGTCAAGCCCTTATGTAATTTAATCTGCGTTATGGTGGCTTTTAGGTTCTTGAATCCTTAAATATTCAGCGCCAGGAAGAACTTCACCAGGAAGATCAGGCTCAGCACATAGGTGAGCACCGGCACCTT
>CACZSB010000215.1 GCA_902783765.1 uncultured Lachnospiraceae bacterium | reverse complement strand
GGGTACTGAAGCTGGCCAAGGGCTACCGCGGGGCCAGAAGCAAGCAGTATCGTGTTGCCAAGCAGACCGTCATGAAGGCCCTGAGCAACGCCTATGCCGGCCGTAAGCAGAAGAAGCGTCAGTACCGCTCCCTGTGGATCGCTCGAATCAATGCGGCAGCCCGTCTGAATGATCTGTCCTACAGCCGTTTCATGCATGGCTTAAAGCTGGCCGGCGTGGAGCTGAACCGCAAGGTTCTGGCCGATATGGCTGTGAACGATGCCGAGGGCTTTACCGCTCTGGCAGAGACTGCCAAGGCTCAGCTGGCTTAAATTCAGGGAATGGCAGGGGCGGCTTTGGTCGCCTCTGCACCTCCCCGAAACGGCGGGGTACGGTTCCGGAAAGGCTTCCAGCTTTTCTTTCTCCGGGACTTGACACAGGCCCCGGCATATGTTACCCTTAAATCACTCGGAGCGTGGCTCAGTTTGGTAGAGCGTCCGGTTAGGGACCGGGAGGTCGCAGGTTCGAATCCTGTCGCCCCGATTATCCTGCCTCTGGTAGGATTTTTTTATAGCTTTTATAAAGCCTTGTGCCTGTAGCTCAGCAGGATAGAGCAACGGCCTTCTAAGCCGTGTGTCGGGGGTTCGAATCCCTCCAGGCACGCACGAAAAGCCCTGGGAGGGGCTTTTTGATTTATGGCCATCTTTTTACAGCATTCCTATAGGAATGACGGTATTCATCCTGTCCAAAGGATATGCAAAGGATGCCAGACAGATAACCGCACCTGATCCTTTTTCTTCCGAAAGTGAATCCAAAACACTGAAATTTCGTAAGGCCCCCCTTCCCGGATCGGCATTTTTCTTGATCTCTATCGGATAAACTTTGTTATTTTCAAGGATCAGGAGATCGATCTCTTTTCCGTTGTTGTCACGGTAATAAGCAAAGCGGCTTCTGAGATCCAGTCCTTTATTGGCGTACTGTTTCAGAATCTCGGTGATAACATAGGTTTCAAACATGCTCCCGGCCATGGCTGAGTTTTCCAACGCCCGGGCATTGTTCCACATACTCAGGTAGCAGGCCAGACCGGTATCCATAAAGTACAGCTTGGGCCGTTTGACGATTCTCTTAATGGTGTTGCCAGAATAAGGATGCAGCAGGTACACCAGACCGGAGGTCACCAGAAGAGAAAGCCAGCTTTCCGCTGTTTTTCTGTCGATACCCACATCTTTACCGATATCTGACAGATTCAGTTCCTGACCGGTTCTGGCAGCAGCACAGGATAAGAACTGCAGAAATTTGGTCTCGTTTCTGATTTCCAGCAAATCCCGGATATCCCGTTCCAGATAAGTCTGCAGATACTCGCTATAGAAAGCCTCCGCTGTCAGTTCCGGATCAATGATCATCTGTGGCATGGACCCTCTTATGATCTTGTCAAAAACACTGCTGAGAGTTTCATCTGACTTTATAAACAACTTGTTTTCGGGCAGAAAGGGAACCTCAGCTGTTTGCAGTATTTCTGCTCGTGACAGACCATATAAAGAGAGGATGCCTGCACGACCGGCAAGGGATTCACTGACATCCTTCATCAGACGAAACATCTGAGAACCGGTCAGAAAGAATTGTCCGGGTTTTCTATCCTCGTCAATTTGTATTTTAATATAGGGCAGTAATTCCGGAGCATACTGTATTTCATCGATTACAATAGGGGCCTGATATTGCTGCAGGAACAGCTCCGGATCCGTTTTAGCCAGTTCACGAAGACGCGGATGATCCAATGTCACATATGTCACCATATCATTGCCGGCGGTAAGGTGCCTGATTAGCGTGGTCTTTCCGATCTGACGGGCCCCGCTGACAACAACCGCGGGGAAATGTTCAGACAGATATGACAGCTGCGCTTCGATTTGACGGGAAATATACATGAGGGCATTCTCCTTCTGCGGGATGGGGACAGTATAACAGGATGAATAAGAATAATCAATACAAAACGGCTGTACAATTCCCGTTTTGTATAAAACTATACCGTTCCGTGCTGTTCCTGGCTTCGAATCCTGTCGCCCCGATTATCCTGCCTCTGGTGGGATTTTTTATAGCTTTTGCGAAGCTTTGTGCCTGTAGCTCAGCAGGATAGAACAACGGCCTTCTAAGCCGTGTGTCGGGGGTTCGAATCCCTTCAGGCACGCACGAAAAGCCCTGGGAGGGGCTTTTTGATTTTATAGACATCCCTTCTACAGCATTATTAATACAAAAAGGTATACTTCGCTTTTACCTAGAAAAACATAAAGCAAGACCCTTGGGAATTAACCCTCAGGAAGGTGGATTGAAAGCTCCCTGAGGATGTTTTGTACATACTATCTCTTTAGAAATTTGCTTCCAAGGAAGCCAACTCCTATTAGAGCAATATTCTTTACTGCTTTTCCGGTCACCTTCCAGGATATCTTTTTCTTCTCCAGTGTTTTTTGCTTATGGATGTCAGCTCTGGTAGTAGAGGATTTAGGGCTTGCTCCAGGAGCTTTGCTGCTGGATGAATTGTCGGAAGGATTACGAAAGACCAAATTGTGTCTCCTAGTTATTTCCTTTTTAGAGAGGGCTACCACTTTTTTTCTAATTGGATTTACAACCTTCTGTATAACAGGTTCGACTATTTTTTTATCGTATTTTCCTCGTCCTAATGTTCCGTCTGGGCGAATAAAACAAACATATATTTGATGCCCGTGGATACAAGGAAGATCGTTTAGCTGGTTGGCTGACATAGATAGCTTCTTGTCGTTCGTTATAAGTAGAGGAGTTATATTCGGTTTGCTTTGGATTAATCGAGCCAAGAGTGGGGGATCGGCAAAAGACTTGTTCACATCCTCTTCTGTCAGCTGTCCTTCTTCTATTTGAACGATATCGTCGTTTGCCTGTAGCAGTTCAAGAGCTTTACGCGATAGTTTCTCTTTTTCTGACTTCTCAAGAAGCTTTGAAAGTTCTGCCCGAATCTCCTTAATTATAATTATTTTCTTTCCAAGGCGTAGGAACTCATCATGATAGTTGGAAAAGAAACTCTTGGCCGCATCTTCGTTCATCAGTGAGCAGGAGTCAATATAGATTTCGTCGCAAATCTCAATTATGTGATTGTCATAGTTTGATTGGCTCATAACTATTTCCCTTCCAGTAGTGTGATGTGATGAATTAGATGTACTTATGTAGCCAGTCTGGCATCGAAGGATCATCTATTTTCCAAGTATCTACAACTTTTTCATCGGTTTCCCAGTTATTCTCGTGTCCGTCGAAGAACTTGAACCGGCTACATTTGACTTTATGAATTTCCTTGTTGTCCTCGTCCAAGTTGTACTTGTAATTGTACGAGTCGTGTTTGTGGTAGCCTTTGTAGCTATTTGTGGTGTACACTGTCTTCATCCTTTATTCCTCCTTTGAGAAGTATTTTTGTTTATGAACATATTAGGTCCTGCGCGTAAAAATATCAATGACTGCGGCAGTATAATACGCAGTATTATTTCGTCTTTAGGAGAAAAATAAAGGGCACAAATCAAGTTATATAGTATTTAGCTCATATGAGTGTTTGGAATGTTTAGTAGAGTCGTTGCCCTTCTTGTTCATCATGTGTATAATCACTTAAGACAATTTATAGGAAGTTTCTAAATTAGTGCCCAATATGGGCCCAATTACGAAGCAACAAAAAGTGATTAAAAAGCCATGAAAGCAGGTTGTTGATGGATAAGAGAGATAAAATCCATAGGGCTTTGGTGACGGCCCTGGGGGCAGTGCTTTTATTTGCTTTTATTATCAGCGCTGCAGTGGTGGTGGCACTTCATTTCAGACCTCTGTACTACCTGGATATCAAGATTCTTCATATTGCGGAATCCAGTGCTTTGCCCCCGGAGACCATCCGAGCCAATTATGATGTACTGGTTGATTATAATTCCCTCTGGAACCGGGGAGAACTGAACTTTCCCGATTTCCCCATGTCCGAGGGCGGGCGGATCCACTTTCAGGAGGTGAAGGAGATTTTCGATGCTTTTCAGCTGCTCTTTCTCGTTTCCCTGGGAGGCTTTCTGCTTTTAAGGTGGAAGGCGGCCGCCCTTAGGGATGGACGCTATGCCCGGATAGCGGGGGCCGCGTGTTTTATTCTGACTGCGCTTATAGGGCTTTTTGTTCTTCTGGGCTGGGACAAGGCCTTTGTGCTTTTTCACAAGCTATTCTTTGCCAATGATCTTTGGCTGTTCGATTACCGAACGGATCCGGTTATCACCATTTTGCCGGATAGCTTTTTTCTCCATGAAGCGCTGCTGATTCTGGTCCTGGTACTTCTTTTTGGCTCCCTGGCCCTGATTTTGGGCGACCGTAAAAAATGACAGGCGTAAGCCGCAGATTGTGATTTTTCCGTGAAAAGCCCCTGAGAGGGCTTTTCCTTTGCTATAATGGCGATGAAAAGCTTTTTTAGAGGTGATGAGCATGAACAGCGCCAAGATTTTAGTGGTGGACGATGAAGCCAGAATGCGGGACCTGATCCGGGATTTTTTACAGCGGGAAAAATACACGGTGCTGGAAGCGGCCGACGGAGAAGCGGCTCTCACCACTTTTTTTGATGCCAAAGATATTGCCCTGGTGCTGCTGGATGTGATGATGCCTAAGCTGGATGGCTGGCAGGTTTTGGCGGAAATCCGCCGTTACAGCCGGGTGCCGGTGATTATGCTTACGGCCCTAGGGGAGGATCGGGACGAGATCCGGGGTTTTGAAATGGGAGTGGACGAGTATGTGACCAAGCCCTTCAGTCCCCGGGTGCTGATGGCTCGGATCGCCGCCATTTTGCGTCGGCAGGAGGAAGCGGGCAGCCAGCCGCTGGAGCTGGGAGACTTAAAGCTGGATCGGGTGGCCCGGCAGCTTTTCGTGGGGGAAAAATCCGTGGAGCTGAGCCTGAAGGAATATGAATTGATGCAGTACTTTCTGGAAAATGTGGGGGTGGCCCTGTCCCGGGAAGCCATTTTGAACCATGTTTGGAATTATAATTATTATGGAGATGCCCGCACCATTGATACCCATGTGAAAAAGCTTCGGAGCAAGCTGGGGCCCTTAGGAGATCAAATCAAAACCGTCTGGGGCGTGGGCTATAAGCTGGAGGCACCCGGCCATGAATAAGGAGGAGGGCAAACATGGTCTGAGCCTGCGGGCCAAGCATACCCTGATTTTTATCGGCTTATTTGTGCTGCTCATTGTTATGCTGTGGCTGCTCAACCATTTTGGCTTGGAAAAATATTATGTGAGTCAGCGGCTGGAGCAATTAAACAGCACCCGTATTCTTTTGGAGGAATTGGCCCGGGATCCGGAGGATGAGCTGATTCAGGCCCTGCTGGGGGAAAGCATTGAGCGCAGCGGCATCGGAGCCATTTTGATTATCCGGGGTCAGGGAGACGGCACAGAACGGATCCTGTATTCCGGCGGTGAGGAGGAACGGGGTCTTTGGCGCTTTATGGAGCTGGAACGATCCCTCATGGGCCCGCCGGAGCAGATTTATGAAGAAGCGTCATCCTATGTGATTTACCGCACCCGGGATCCCATGTCAGCCCTGGAGAAAATCAGCTGTCTGGGCAGCGTGGAAGGCGCCGACGGCAGCTGTACTTATTTCCTGTCCATGTCCCTGGCTATGATTGCCGACAGCGCCAGAATCTCCAACCGCTTTTTATTGCTTGTCGGTTTGGGCGTGCTGCTGGCAGGGAGCCTGATTATGCTTTATGTGACCAAGCGTATGACGGATCCCATTGTGACCCTGAGCGATCTGTCCCGGCAAATGGCTTCCCTGGATTTTTCCCAGCGTTTCCAGGGGTCGTCCGGGGACGAGATTCAGCAGCTGGGGGAAAGCATCAACCAGCTTTCGGACAATCTGGAGGAAACCATTGGCAGCCTGCGCCGGGCCAATGAAAAATTAGAGCAGGATATTCGCCTGAAAGAGGAGCTGGATCAGCAGCGGCGGGCGCTTTTATCCAATATTTCCCATGAATTAAAAACCCCCATAGCTCTGATACAGGGCTATGCGGAGGGACTACGGGAGGGCATGGCGGAGGATGAGGCCCTGCGGATTCGCTACAGTGATATCATCATTGAAGAGGCGGAGCGGATGAACCGCCTGGTGCGGCAGCTTTTAAGCCTAGATGAGCTGGAATCCGGTTCTTTGGAGATTCAGCACGAACCCATTGATCTGGCGGCGCTTTTGCGGGAAATCTGCGGGAGTTTCGAGCGGATCCAGAGCGAAAAACAGGTGCGTCTGAAAATGGATTTTCCGGAGCAGCTTATGGTGGAATCCGATGAGCTGCTTTTGGAGCAGATGGTGCAGAATTATATCAGCAATGCCTTCCAGTATGTCAGGGAGGGCGGTTTGATTCGAATCCAGGCCCAGGCCCGGGGAGAAAAGGGGGCGGTTTTTTCGGTTTACAACGAGGGAGACCTTATCCCCAAGGAAGATTTGGATAAGATTTGGAACAAGTTTTATAAGGTGGATAAGGCCCGTACCCGCAGCTACGGCGGCTCTGGTATTGGTTTGTCCATTGTAAAGGCCACGGCAGAGCATCTGGGGGGAGGCTGCCGGGGAGAAAACAAGGAAAACGGGGTGGAATTTACGGCCTGGATATAGCTTCTTCCAGGCCCAGATTTGACAACAGATTCAGCACGGTCCGATCCCAGAGCCGGGGCAGTTCAAAATCGGGATAAAAGCTTTTTTCACTGATACCGGTGGTGAGCATCATTTGCTCCTGCCGGTATCGTATATTCAGAAAGAGGGCGGGCAGTTCGCTGTCCGGCGTCTCCCGATCTTCGGATAGCAGCAGATCCCGGGTCTTTTCCCGGGAATAAACCAGCACCAGGGAAAAGCTCTTGGGCAGGGTCTCTCCTCGAATCAGTTGAAAAGCCAGGGGCCGTAGCTTGCCCCATTTGATATAGGCGCTGTTTTCCCCCTCCTCCGGAATTCGGCCGTCGAATTCGGCGCTGAATTCGGTTACGAAGCGGGCTTCCGCCAAATCGAAGTCATCAAAACTATCCCGGAGAAACAGCAGGGAGGTGATGAGCTTTAATTGTGTCATGGTAATACCGAGCATAGAGGCAGTATAGCGTGACCGCCACCATAAAACAAGCACCTTTTCCGCTCTTTTTAAGCCTCCTTGCTTGCAAGACGCTGTCCGGCAGTGTATAATTATGCGAATGTAAACGGCAATTCTGCGGTTGGGAGGCATATTATATGCAGGAAAAATTGGCTACAATTCGGGAGGAAGCCCTGGAACGGCTGAGCCGGGCCGCTTCCGCCGAGGAAATTAACGAAATCCGACTGGACTTTCTGGGAAAGAAGGGACGGCTTACCGAGGTACTAAAGGCCATGCGGGAGGTGCCGGCTGAAGACCGCCCCCGGGTGGGAGAATGGGTCAACGACACCCGCAAGGCCATTGAGGACAAGCTGGAGGCGGTTCAGCGGGCTGTGGCCGAAAAGGCCCTGGCGGCCCGTCTGGCGGCGGAAACCATTGATGTGACCATGCCGGCCCGGGCAGACGCCCTGGGGCATGCCCATCCCAACACCATGGCCTTAGAGGAATTGGAACGGGTTTTTGTGGGCCTGGGCTACGAGGTGGTGGAAGGGCCGGAAGTGGAAAATGCTTATTATAATTTTGATGCCTTAAATACCCCGGAGGGCCACCCCGCCC
>CACZSB010000214.1 GCA_902783765.1 uncultured Lachnospiraceae bacterium | reverse complement strand
TCTTCAATGCGGATCATCTTTTTACCTCATAATCCAGGCGCCTGTTTCCATGCAAAGTTCTCTTTTCCCGCCCCCAATTCAAAATGGCATTTCACAATGCCCAAGTCGATTTTAAGGCAGGGCCCCATGCCGACGGTTTTGGCTTCAACCTCGCCCAGACTGATGAGTATGGCCTCCTTTTCGCTTAAATCACTCCCCTTGAGCCCCACCAGGGCAATATAATTATTGGCATTCTCAAATTTCCCGTAATGGGCCATGCGGCTGTTAAAGCATTCCGGCTCATCATAAATAATCTGGATATGCAGGCCGCTTTCCCGGTTTAATTCTTCTGAATAGCTGTCCAGGACTTTTCTGTGTTCCGGCTGAATGGGGCGGTCCAGATATTGCCGCACGCTGTGCCTTGCCCCCATGATTTCCAGCATATTCATAACCTTGTCGCTCCGGGCGGATAGCCCCTGAAGCTATTTATTTTGATAAGGCTTCCCGGACCAGGCCATCCACCTTTTCCAGAACAGATAAATGCACATCAAGGGGCAGGCCGTCCACGGTTTCTTCCCTAAGACCGGTGCAGCCGTCTGCCCCGCCGGAGGCAATAAGCGCCTGCAGCATCTTCTGTTCCGTTTCCGGAGAAGGCAGTAAGTTTTTTCCCTGGATTAGGGAACAAAAGGCTGCGATCCCCCAGCCCCACCAATTGGAAACCCCTGATATCACGGCCACATCGGCGGATGCCGCCCCACAAATACGCGCCCCTTGAAAAACCCGTTCGCTAACCAGGGGCCTTAAGGCTCCCATGCCCAGTTCGTTGCCGCCGTCTCCCACGGAAATAATTGCTGCGCGAATATTCCTGGCCTCCTCCATGATGCTGTCCGTATCGCTGATCATGGCATCTATGACGCCCCCTCGCATATTATAAAAATGTCCGTCCCCAGCCTTGCCGGGACGCTCCAGGGTAATGATATGACTGGGGGAAAAATCTGCCAAAAGATTCCGAAAAAAAATCCGCTGACCGGAATCCGGAACTGCCCGGGGCAGGGTACGACAGCCCCGGGCGGCCATGGCCGCCGCCAGCTGGGGGAAACAAACAGAATCCGATAAGGCCTCGACCTCGATCCCGCTCTCTTCCAGAGCCCAGGCAATATTCGCAATGCCAAGGGGGCCGTCGCTTTCTCCGGCCACCCGGCCATCGAGGCAGCGGACCGGAAACCCGGTGAGCAAAACGGCCCGTTCCAGCTTCTTAAGCTGGGCCAGCAGCGCTTCCGTATAATTCGGAACAGGCCCTGACAGAAGGCCCCTTGCTCCGGGGTCCCACTGCAGCGCCTGGGTGATTTGCCTGTATAAACTTTCCGGGATTGGAACTTCCTGCTCTTTCATCATTTTATATATCGCGAAGTCCCTTCAGAAATATGAAGGCTATGCTTTTCGCTTCCGCTGTTTTTCCTTATACAGCTCCATGTCGGCAAATTCCACAAAGTCCCAGTTTTTCTGTTTGCCGTAGGGAACACCGTTATAAAGGCCGCTGGAGAAGGGGACCGTGGTTCTTTTTTTAATAGAACGCATGGCGGTTTCGATTTCTTTATCGCTTTTGCCCTCAAAAATCAATACGAACTCATCGCCGCCCACCCGAGAGGCAAAGAAGCCTTCCTGCACCGCCTGATTCTGCAGGGCATTGGCCAGGGACATAAGATACTTATCCCCCTCCAGATGACCCTTGCTGTCATTGATTCGTTTCAGGCCGTCCACATCCAGGAAGACGATGCCCAGACTGGTCCTGTTCTGATAGGCCGCATCAAAGGCTTTATCCAGTTTCAGGTTGGCGCCGTAGCGATTGCTTAAGCCGGTGAGGGGATCCGTTTCCGCCATGCTGATCAGCTGTTCCTGCCGAGCCAGCTGCTGCTCCCGTTCCTTTCGTAAACTGGTGGTGAGCTGAATCAGACCATTGACATATTGTCGGGTGGACTTTTGCTGGGTATGAATCCGTTCCTGGATTGCCTCCTGCCTGTCATAGGCTTCCCGCAGCTCCCGGGTTCTCCCCAGCGCCTTGTAATAATCAATTTTAATACTGATTAATAACTTCAGCCCGTCCGCCGCATCCGGCGCAATGCCGTTCTCATCGATAATCCGCAGAATCTCTTCCAGCCAGGCATGATGATTGTTTCTGATCAGAACCAGGGAAAGCTTTTTGATTTCATCCATGTATAAATGAAGCATGGAATTATCCTGCATCAAAGCCAGCAGTGCTTCATAGCTTTCCTGGGCCTCCTGCTCATTGCCATCGGACAGGGCCAGGCGCAGGCGCAAAAGCTGGAAATTCAGGAGAGTGCCGCTTTTAAATTCCTTGGGATGCTTCTCCAAAAAGGCCTTTGTCTGGTCAAAGGATTTTCTGGCCCGCTTCATATCCTTTAGTTCCAGGGAAGCAATCACATCATTCATGTAATCGCTGCTCAAGTTGCTGTAATAATGGGGATGGGACTTGTCTTTTTTGATGCCCACCAGGCTTTTTCGAATATATTTCTGCGCCTCTTTATACTGCCCGATCTGAAGCAGTATATGGCCGATACTTTCATCTAAAATAGCAGCGGAGGTTTGCTGTCCGCTTTCTTCCGCAATATTCCTGGCTTCCTGGAAATACAGAACCGCAATATCATTCAGGCCCTTATTCATGGCATCGATGGCAACCAGATAATAGATGTGCATCATCTCCGACTGATCCTGGCAGCTTAAAAGATAGCTGGAGGAAAGACTCAGGTTTTTCAAAAAGCGGAAATACCGCCCCATGATAAAGTGCTCGGCGAAAGCGATGGAATGATATACATAACCAATCAGGACCGGGTCATTCATGGCCAGGGCTCTCAGGCGCATTTCATCTAACACGGTGATAACTTTTTTATCCCCGAGTTTCAGATATTCATGGTGCTGACGGCTCAGCTCCTGAAGCGATTGATCGTATTTGCTGAAATCCATCGGAAATCAACTCCTCTTTTTGCGGATGTCATACAGATTCTTGTCGGCCATATTAAAGAAGTCCCATATCCGGCTGTCCACATGGGGAACCGCGCAGTAAAAGCCATGGGTCAAGCTCACTTCTCCGCATCGGGCAAGCTCTTTTTCAATGGATTTTATGGCCTTTTCGTCCATATCCTTATAAATCAGAATGAATTCATCTCCCCCGTAACGGGCCAGAAACAGACCGTATTTGGAGGCGATCTTCCCCAGGGCTTTTGCCACCTCAATCAGGCAGCGGTCTCCCTGGCTGTGTCCCAGGGCGTCGTTATACTCCTTAAAACCGTCGATATCCGCAATACCGACCCCCAGCATTTTTCCCTGCTCCAAGGCCTCGGAAAAGGCTTCTTCAAAGACCCGCGTCAGGGCATATCGATTGGGCAGGCCGGTGAGAGGGTCCGTTTCCGCCTGCTGCTGAAGCAGCCGGTTGCCGGCCTCGGCCTGCTGTTTTTCCAGGCGCAAATCCTCCAGCAGCTGCAGCAGCTCGATGGATTCGTAGCTGATCAGCTGTTCCGTTTTCTCCTGCATCACACCGATGGCATTTTTCTCTTCGTAGCTTTCCAACAGCTTTTCTTCGTTATGAACCGCGCTGTAATATTCGATTTTGATTTGGTTCAAGAGGGAAGCTTCATAGGGGAAGACCCTTTCCCGGTTCCCATCCAGGGCTTCAACTATCTGCTCGATAAATCCGTACTCCTGGCATTCCAGCAGGTCCCGGCACAGGTTTTTCAGGGCCCGGGCCGCCTCTCCCAGCATGTTGCTGCCGATGATATCCCGTATGGCCGCCGATACCAGTTCCTGTATCATCTGCCTGTCTCCATCGGCCACCGCCAGACGGCATCGGGGCAGAAGGCACCAGGGGTCCATCTCCCGGGATTCGTCCAACTGCTCAATCTTTTGCATATAAGGCCGGGCTTTTTCCGGCTCTCCCAAATCCAGATTCAGCATGGCCAGATTCAGGAGAATCATGATGAGATTATATAAATAGTGCTCGTCGTCCTTGCATTTTTGAATGGTTTTATAGCTTTTGTTTGTAATGTCCAGGGCCTTTTTGAGCTCCTCCAGGTGGGAAAATACCCCGCCGATATTTACTTCTATCACGGCCTGGGCCACCGTGGGCTGCTCCTCGTCCAGTACGGATTTTGCAATGGCGGAATACTCATAGGCAATATCCATACAGCCGTTTTTAATGGCCTCCACCGCAAAAAGATTATAAGTTCTGGCCAGCAGTTCCTTTTCATTGCTGCGCAAAAGATGATACAGGGCTTTTTTAATGGATTTTATCAGCTTTTTATGGTCTTCTCTGAAGGAATAAACCCGGGCAAAGTTGTAATGAATAAAACCGGCAAGATCATTGTCCTGTGCTTCTTCAGTCAGCTTTTCCAGTTTTTTCAGCAGGGAAACAACGCGTTTATCCGGTACATAAACGCTGTTTTGTATCTCGCGCATCAGTTCAGATATTTCCTGACTGTATTCCTTTTTGTTTTCAATCATAATCCAGAAATCTTTTCTTTCCGCTCACAGGCTCCGGGGAGCTTTTCTTGTATTATACCTGCAAAATAATCATTTGTACAGGTTTTTTATGTTCAGGTCTCGTTTTTGAAGGCATTGACAACATAGCGGATGGAGCCGATAATCGCCAGACCGCGCGAACGCAGTCTGAATACCTGGAATCAAAATACTTGTTCCTTGCTTATCGAATGATTCTATAATATCACTCCTTGGCTTTCCAGTGACCGGTTTTATTTGAACCTATTCTTGCAATCAATTTCTTGTCTTTCAAACTTTTAATGACTCTATTGATCGTTGACATAGACTTTCCAACAGAATTAGCCATATCTTGTTTAGTATATTTTTGTCCATGCTTTTTTAACAATTCTAAAACTAGTTGTTCATTAGTAGTCAGCGTTCCAGATATCATGTTATTTATTGTTTCATTTATCATGCCATCATTTGATCTGATAAACTCAAAAGTGAATCCAAACTGATTACTGATATATGAATAGTCAATGTTCTTGCACAAACGAAATACGCGTTCAAATCCTGTTCCAAAAGCATCAATCGTTTTGTTGTAATACAAGGCAGTAGCAATGAGCGGATTTCTAATCATTGACCCCTGTTCGCCAGATGCGAACATTTTGGGATTTGTTCCCGGGACCAGAGGCCCAGGATTATAAATGTGTATCTTCGTCGGTGTTATATATATCTCATTGCATGAGGACGGATTGATTTTCATATGTGCAAAGCTATTAACAATGATTTCTCTAAACGCCTCAATCGGTATTTCCGGAATCTCCACTCTGGTAGTACCTTTAATCTCCGCTCGCCAACGTATATTATTTGTTACATACTTAATCGCTTCGTTGATACACTCAAAAATATTACCCTTAAACTGCTTCATATCGCTAAAGCTTATGCGTTCATCTGTCGGATATGTTGCTAATTTCAGAAGTAATGGCTTTTTGTTCGAAAACAAATAGTAGCCCGCATTATTCAGATAATCACCATTTAACAATTCAAGTCTTGTTAACGTTGTTTTTACATCCTTGAAGAGAAAGTTGATTCTTCCACTTTCATTACCATCATTTACATAGCGGATGAGAAGGTCTTCATCTACATCATCAACGGTGTAAGTCGTAGCTTCCTTTTCCCATTTTGAATAGTCATAATTCTTATTAAGAAAGTACGCCTCCAACTGGGTGTTGGTCATGGGTAGATCCTCATCATCCGATCGAATATAGTATCTGCCATAAGAGGAATATGGTGTATCCTCTCCGCAAACCTCAACTTTTATAACTTCTTTCCCATCTTCTTTAACAACCTCTATTGACGGAGTGATTCTCGGCTTTATATTATCTTTAATCGCCTTTGAAACATCTGATGTTGTCGAAGCACCGATTTGCTGCCCAACAACTGTTCCGTCATTTTTCACGCCAAAATACAAGACTCCATTTTGTTTTTTGTTCAACATGGAACTAAGAGAAATAACACCTTCTTTTAGCTCACTGGTTGATTTTTTAAACTCTAATGTTTCTGTTTCTCTTCTCTCCATGCCTTATATTCTCCTAATTGTATCACATAATTATTGTTTCATTTATCATGCCATTTATTGTACTATTTATCGTTCCATATATCAAGCTACAATGTCTGTCTATTGCTCCAATTGTGGCTTTTTCGTTTAAAAACCGTACTTTTGCATGAGTACGGCTTTTAGAGTGGGTAAGTACCCTTGTGGTATCTACTATCATTTATTCAAGTTTGGTATAGTTTTTTTATGTTTTTAATCTGAGTTCTAATACAATTGTCCATTTCAATTGAATATCTATAACAGGTCTCGTAATAGCAAGTTAGTCCTTGTTTTTATTCGCCCGACAATTAGGACATCCTGTACCTCTACTTCTATTATTTATTACAGCCTGCCATTCATAGCCACACTTGCCGCATCTCCATCAAACTTTCTTATTAGATCCAGACATTACATCCTCTGGTTTTAGCTCTTCATTCCTCTCGTAATTCCACTCTCTTGATAATATTGGTTTTTTTGTTTTCAAATCATTAAAACCGTTAAGCAGTCTTTGGCTAGAACAATAAGGACATCCTCTGCCTTGGTTTCTTGTAAACACCTTCTGTTCCCATTCATGGCCACACTTTCCAAGCCACCATACTTTTTTCCCTGATCCAGCCATTACATCACCGGGGGAAAGACTTTCGTTTTTTTCAGGATGCCATTCTTTGGCAAGGATTGGGTTAACCGTTGCAAGATCATTTTTTCCAGCAATAGTTCTTTGTCCAGCACAAAATGGGCATCCGTCTCCTTCGGCTCTCCTAGCGACTCTAGCTTGCCATTCATGACCATTTTTACACTTCCACCACACCCTTCTACTTGAATGCAATGAAATGGAATTAATATCTATCCTGTCGTTTTTAACGTAGTTCCACTCATCTGCAAGCGCCTCATTAAGAGTCTTTAAATCATTAACTCCCGTTTCAGCAATTCTACCTGAACAATATGGACACCCTGTCCCATTAGCCCTATTAGAAACGAGCGACTTCCACTCATGACCTTTAGGGCATTTCCACCATACTTTTTTACTTGAAAACTGTGAAATATATTCGGGGTTTAAATACCCATTTTTCTCAGTATTCCATTCCTTCATAAGATGGTTGTTACCAGCTATGCTGCTTTCTTTTTTCTGCTTAAGATACATAACAAGTATTGATTCGTTATCTCTTTCTAAGTCAATACTGGCAGAATGAATCTCCAAAAAGGTGCTGAACAGTGTTTCTATCGCCTTTTCTAAAAATACTTGGTTTTTATAGTTGTAGCTAATTACGTTACCTTCTATAATTACGTCATCTATTTCTGCCTCTTTGACCCTTATAAGCTTAATTCCCTTATTGGCGAAATAATCCTCTTTCCTTTTCTCTTTTTCTCTCTTATTTTTATGATAATAAAATCCGTCATACTCTATACCTATATTTAGAGAAGGCAAATAAATATCAATTTCATTTTTATTATCAATAAACCTGTTTTTTGCATCTTGGAAATGCCTTTTCGCATAAAAGAAAATAGCTTGTTCCGGAAAAGACGTAAGCGATTCACTATTACAAATCGGGCAACCTCTTCCTCTTTTTCTCGCAGACACCATAGTCTTAAACTCATGCCCGCATTTTCCCAACCACCATACTTTGGCATTACAACTTGAAGTAACGTCTCTAGGAGTCAGATCCCCGTTCTTAGTAGGATGCCACTCTTTGGCTAATTCCGGAGATACTGTTTCTAAATCATTATATCCTGCAAGCAGTTTGTTTCCATAACAATATGGGCAACCTGAATTTGAGGTCATTCTATGATCAACAGATGTTAGCCACTCATGCCCTTTAGAGCATTGCCACCAAACTTTTTTATTTGACCCACGAATGACATCACACGGTTTCAGCCCTCCATTCTTCTCAGGATGCCATTCTTTAGCCAAGACTAGATCCACCGTCTGCAAATCATTAAAGCCAACCAAAAGTTTATTATTATAACAATATGGACAGCCATCTCCCCTTTTGCATCTACCATGGACAGAGGCTTTCCATTCATGGCCACACTTTCCAAGCCACCAAACTTTTTTATTTGACCCGTCTGTTAAAGCATATGGTTTTAAGTGTCCATTTTTAGTCGGATGCCATTGAGATGCTATCCCCGAATTTACCGTAGCCAAATCATTAAACCCTTTTAATACTGCATTTCCCTTACAATAAGGGCATCCTTGCCCCCCAACACGATTATATATTCTTTGTTGCCACTCATGACCACATCTTCCAATCCACCAAACTTTTGCATCTGATCCTGCCACAAACTGCTCAGGCTTGAGTGGGGAATTCTTAATATAATGCCACTCTGATGCAACCTCAGAATTTATTGTTTTTAAATCGTTATATCCACATAGAACTCTTTTATTTGTGCAGAATGGGCATTTAGATCCCCTCACCCTATTATTAACAGTTGCTTCCCATTCATGTCCCTTTTGACATTTCCACCAAGTTTTTTTATGACTAAAACTTGAAATGTCCTCCATAGTTATATTTCCGTTCTTTTCAGAATGCCACTCAACAAGAAGATCATTCATATCGTTTTGTATACAATAATCATAAAGATTCATAGGATTGTCCTTAATTGTCTAAAATCTCACCTGGTCCGCCGCCCTGAAAAATGATGCATGCCGGCGGCGCTTATTCTTCCTCCAGGCTCCGCAGCACTATTTTCTGCAGCCTTTTCATCAGTTCTCGATGCTCCAGCAGCAAATTATAAACTCCGTCCTCGGAAAGGACGCCCCGTTTCAGCTCCGAAGGCAGCTGACCGGCTTCATCCGCTTCATAATCCTCCAGCCAAAGGCTGCTGCCGTAATAACGGGCCAGTTTATAATACTTTGCCTGAACCGCCTCATACTGATCCATGGCTGCGGCCAGCTTTTCCATGGCCTTTTGTGATTCATCCAGATTCATCTCCATCCGGCTGATGCGTTCCACCCGTTTTTGATTCATGGTTTACCTCATTTATCCTCTTTACATTCTTTCCCGTTTGTCCTATTATTTGCTCCGTGGAGGAAGGCACATGTTCTCTTTCTTTTTTAAAGCTTTATCCGTGAATCCCTTTCTGACAGCTGTAGCCATTCTGCCAGCTGTCTTTCTCATGGTCAAAATATACCGTTCCGACCCCCTGGGACAGCAGCCCAAGAGCTTCCTGCTCCTATTGATCTGGATGGGGGTCATTTCCACTGCCCTGGCCGTGGTGCTGGAGCTGATTGGCGCCAAACTTGTTACCACGGTGGCCACCAGCCAACTGATGTACAACATCCTGTATTACTTCCTGGTGGTGGCCCTGGCGGAGGAGGGATCCAAATACTTCATATTGCGGCGCATCAGCTGGAATTCGCCGAATTTCAGATGCCGTTTTGACGGTGTGGTCTACGCCGCCTTTGTAAGCCTGGGCTTTGCCTTAACGGAAAATGTGGCCTATGTGCTTCTGTACGGTATGGGTACCGCCATGCTGCGGGCGGTGACCGCCATTCCCGCCCATGCCAGCTGCGGCATTTTTATGGGAGCTTTATATGGAACGGCCAAGCAATATGAACGCTACAACCGGAAAAAAAGCCTCTTTTACCGTTTTCTGAGCCTGGTAATTCCGGCATTTTTCCACGGAGCCTATGACTTTATCGTCGCCCAGAAACGGGGGCTTTCCCTGCTCTTTTTTGTCTTTGCGGTGGTGCTGTTTTTTGCCGCCTATAAGCTTATTAAAGACCTTTCCTGGCAGGGGGGCGATTTCTACAGCGAATGGGGCGAGCCCGGGGAGAAAATCGGCGGCGGCCGCTTCTATATTGCCCTGGGGGCCGCGGTCACCCTGGTGAGCTTGTTCCTGCTGTTTTATCCGGAGCGTCAGGCCCTTTCTCCCGCCTCCCCTTCCTCTCCCGCCACCGCCGGGCAGACCCAGCCCAGCAGCGAGCAGCGTACCGAGGCGCCCACCAGCGTGGCTTCCGCCGAATCCGCCGAGGCAAGCTCGGCTGAATCCGTCGCTTCTTCTGAATACCAACTGCCCGCCTCCGTGGTGGAAAAAAAGTCGCTGGCCCAAACCGCCTTCGACTTGATGAATATGGCCCGCAGATCTCAGGGACTGGAAGCCCTGGTTTGGGATGAGGGACTTTATCAATGTGCCCTGGTTCGGGCCGAAGAAATCACAAGAAAATTTGAAACTGACCGTCCCGACGGCCGGGACAGCTTTTCAGTGCTGCAGGATTATCCCTGCCCCGCAGTAAGTCAGCTGCTGGGGGAAAATATCGCCTCCGGCTACCGCAACGCTTCCGCCGTTCACGACGCCTTCATGGGCAGCCCGGGCCATCGGAACAATATTCTGGATTCCCAGGCCGGCTTTGCCGCCGTGGCCTGTATATTAAAGGACGGCATTCTTTACTGGGTGCAGCTCATTGCCCAATGAAAACACTTTTGACAGCCTACGGGGCTGTCTTTTTTTTGCCCCAAAGCCTTTCCAGGGACGCAAATATCCGGCCCAAATGATACTTCTTGCACAGAAGATACACCAAAAGGGCCAGAGCCACGCCGGCAAAAATATCCAGCACATAATGCTGCTTCACATAGACGGTGGAAGCATAAATCAGCAGGGTGGTCAGCAGGGAATAGATCCGATACCAGCGGGGGATCTCCCTGCGTCCCGCCACCCCCAGATAGCAAAGGGTGCTGTTGATGCAATGGAAGCTGGGCAAAAGATTATAGGCCAGGGTCGCCCCGTCCAGGGAGTACCAAAACTGACGCAATTTGTCAAAGACCGTGGGATGCTCTCCCACCACATACAAGCCTTCCGCCGCCCGGTCCATATAGGTGGGAAAAAAGGCCAGCAGCAGCATGCCCCCTATACAGGACAGCAAATTGGCCGCCATATAATCGGCAAAATGCCTTTTTTCGCATACAGAGACCGCCATGGGCCCCATGGCCCAGTAAAGGTAGGACCAGATATAGGGGATGATAAAGACCGACAGAATCGGGATCTTGTCATCCCAGGCAATTTTGGGCAAAAAGGCCTCAAATCCGATCCATTCCGCCAAATAATGGCCGGCCAGATAAAAACAATGCTGCAAAATCAGATAGGCCACCCCTATGATAATGGCATACAGTCTGATCTTGCGGAAAAAACCTTCGTTCTGATTCTCCATGATTATCTTAGCGCAGGCCCCCCTCAAAACCCACGATCAGCCCGTGGCGTTCGGAATAATAACTGCACAGGCCCATGTTGGGCTCGATAAAGATACGGCTGCCGGGGAAGCGCTGTAGGATGGCTTCTTTAAGCCGGCCCGCCAGGTCCCCGTCCAGGGTGTGGGAAATATAGCATTTGCCTCCCTGATAGCCCTTTTCCACCAGCTCATTGATCACGCTGCGCAGACCTGCCTTCTCGCCCCGGACCTTGTTGACGGATTCAATGGTGCCCTCGTCACTGGCCCGTCCCAGCATCCGAATCCCCAGGATTCCGAAAAGCGTGGCGGTGATATGGGAGACCCGGCCGTTCTTGGCCAGATTATGGATAGAGGCCAAAGAAAAGCACAGATGCATCCGCTTCCGATACTCCGCCAGCCGCTCCATAATCCCCTCAAAACTCAGGCCCTGGCCGTCCAGCTCGGCAATCTTTTCCATGATCATCCGCATGCCGGGGCCTGTCATAAGACTGTCTATTACCGCCACCCGGGCCTTGGGATGGCTTTCCTCATACTCCTGTTTGGCGGCCATGGCGGCATTGTAGCTGCCGGAAAGCCGATTGGAAATGGTCACCGCAAAGACCTCATCTCCTTCTCCAAAGGCCTCCAGCCATTCCGCCACATTGGGACAGGCGCTGGAGCTGGTCTCGCAGCGTTCCATTTTGTTGACCATATCCTCCAGATTCACCCCGGCCCGATCCTCGAAGGTCTGCCCATCGATGACGATTTTCAAAGGGGCACAGTGATACTCCAGGGGCTTGAACTCAATAATATTGGAAGAAGAATCCGCTGCAATAACCCGTTTCATAAGAACCTCCTACAGGACATAATTACCGCCCCGGAAAAGGGGCACCCGGCTGCCGTCGGGCAGGATCCCGTCGATCTGTGTATCCGCCGTGCCAAACATAAAATCGCAATGGGTCATGGAGCTGTTGGCACCGTGGGCCGCCAGTTCCTCCTCGCTCATTTCCGTGCCTCCCTGGATATTTTCCGGGTAGGGCCGGCCCAGGGCCAGATGGCAGGCGGCGTTTTCATCGTAAAGCGTGTTGAAAAAGAGGATGCCGGAGCGGGATACCGGGGAATCGTAGGGCACCAGGGCCACCTCCCCCAGATAGGCGGAGCCTTCATCGAACTCCACCAGCTTCTTTAGGGTTTCCTGCTCCTTTTCGGCACCGTAATCCACCACCTTGCCCTTTTCGAAGCGCAGCCAGAAATTCTCTATGACACGGCCCTGGTAGCTTAAGGGCTTGGAAGCATATACGATGCCCTCGGTGCCGGTCTTTTCCGGCATGGAAAAACATTCCTCCGTGGGAATATTGGGGTCAAAATAAACTCCCTGGGGCGTGGAGCAGCCGCCTCCCACCCAGATATGATCATTCACCAGGCCCACGGTCAGATCCGTGCCCAGGCCGCTGGTAAAATGCAGGGCCTTGAACTGATAGGCGGTGAGCTTTTCTCCGTAGCCTGTAAGCCGGTTGTCATGCTCATCCCAGGCAGCCAGGGGGTCATTGTCCTCCGTGACCCGGGAAACCGCAAAAAT
>CACZSB010000213.1 GCA_902783765.1 uncultured Lachnospiraceae bacterium | reverse complement strand
TTTTCCATGTACTCCGCTTCACTTAATTCTCCCCGGGCCACCTTGGCCAGGCCCATTTCCCAGTTGGCGGTGAGCTCCGGATTCAAAAGCGGCCGGATGGTGGCATCCACTGTATCATAAAGCATTTCGCCCAGTTGGGTGGGGGTCACAGTCTGGGTCTTTTTATTTAAGGCCAGATACTCATTGGATACCAGCTTTTTCAGAATCTCCGCCCGGGTGGCGGAGGTCCCGATGCCGGAGCCTTTGATCTGGGCCCGCATTTCCTCGTCTTCAATCAACTGCCCGGCATTTTCCATGGCCAGAATAAGGGAACCGGAGTTGTAACGCTTCGGCGGGGTGGTCTCTCCGGCCTTGGTTCGCAGGGCCTTGACCCTTAGGATCTGCCCTTTTTTCAAGCTTTGCAGCAGCGCTCCCAGGGCATCGCCGTCCTGCTCCCGTTCCTCCTCTCCCTCCTTGTCCTCCTCGTTCCGGGCGGATATACGGGGATTAACCACCAAATAACCCGGCTCAATCAGACTTTTATAGGAGGCAAAAAAGCATTCCTGACCCAGACTGATCTCCAGACTGGTCTTTTCGTATACGGCAGGAGGATAAAAAATCGCCAGAAAACGCCGGACAATTTTCTCATAAACGGCCCGGGCCTGAGGCGCCAGCTCCCCCAGGGCAGCCAGGCCCTGACCCGTGGGAATAATGGCATAATGGTCCGTGATCTGCTTGTCATTGGTATAGCGGCTTTTGATGATATCCCTGTCCAGGTTTTCCGCCAAAATATGCTGCACAAAGGGGGCCACATCCGCAATCTTTCCGAGACCGCTGATATGATTTCGAATCTCCTTTGCCACCGCCGAGGAAAGCACCCGGGCGTCGGTGCGGGGATAAGTGATCAGCTTCTTTTCATAAAGCTCCTGGGCAATATTTAAGGTCTCATCAGGACTGAGTTTTAATTGTTTTGCGCACAGATTCTGCAATTCCGCCAGATTGAACAGCAGGGAGGGCTGATTCTTTTCTTTTTTCCGGCTGATGGCCTCCAGACGGCCGGGCTGATTCTGTAAGGAAGCTGCCAGGGCCAGGGCATCTTCTTCCTTTTTAAAACCGTTTTCCTTATACAGGGCCGGCGTTCCGTAATAAGGGCTTTTCTCCGTAACCCGCCACTCCGCTTCCAGGGAGTCGGAAGAGCCCTCCGGGGCGAATTCTCCCAAAAGGCGATAAAAGGGGGTTTTTACGAAATCCCGTATTTCCCGCTCCCGCCGGACCACCATTCCCAGTACGCAGGTCATGACCCGGCCCACGGCTAATTTGGTGCGGCTGCCCAAAAAATCCGAAAGCCCATAGCCGTATTTAATAGCCAGAACACGGGAAAAATTGATGCCCATGAGATAATCCTCCCGGGCCCGAAGATAGGCGGCAGAGGCCAGATCGTCATAGGCCGCCAGGGGTTTTGCATTCCGAATTCCCTTTAAGATCTCCTCCCGGGTTTGGGAATCAATCCAAACCCGGCGCCGGTCCGTCACGGAGGTGCCCGCCTCCTGCTCCACCAGGCGGTAAATATACTCTCCCTCCCTACCGGAGTCGGTACAAACATAAATCCGGTCAATATCCGGCCGATTCATCAGCATCTTTAATATTTCAAACTGCTTTTTGACCCCGGGAATGATCTCATAGCGAAAACGCTCCGGAATAAAAGGCAGGGTCTCCATGCGCCATTTTTTTAATTCCGGGTCGTAAACCTCGGGATAGCTCATGGAGACCAGATGTCCCACACACCAGCTGACCACGGCCTCCCGTCCCTCCAGGTAACCGTCCCGCCGGTCCATATTTTCCTCCAGGGCCCCGGCAAATTCCCGGGCCACACTGGGTTTTTCAGCAATAAAAAGAGCTTTTGGCATGGATGTATTATATAGCGCCTTGCCTCATTCCACAAGGCTAAGCCCCAGTTCATTCAGAAAAATCTTTAGCCGGGCCAAGGCTTCTTCATCCAAATCCGCCAGGGGAATGCGGAATTCCTGATCCTTGTAGTATATAATCAATTCCTCGGACCCTTGTCGGCCTTCCCCTGCAAAAGCGGGCTGACTGGCCCCGCTGGTCTCCGTGAGCTGGGCCGTAGGTTCCGGGGACTTTTTTTCCCCTTCCATTACCGCCTCCGGGGCCGAAACACCGCCGGAATAAGCATTATTGGCCGTCTTATCATCCATCCAGGCATTTTCAGCTATGTTACTGGGGGACAAATTCAGAGAGGTGTCGGCGGTGGCTTTCGAGCGTCCCATATGATAGCCCTGCAAAAGCAGAACCAATGCCATCATGGCAGCGCCGGCCACCAGGGATCCGTATTTTACGAACCTAAGAATACGGCCCTGGGACCTCTTATCTTCCTTTTCCGGTACCGTCTCAGGCTGAGCCTCTTCCGCCTCCTTAAGGGCCTGAAGAAGCTTCGCCTGCTGATCCTCATCCAGGCGGACCCGATCCATATAATCTTGATATCCCTTAAGCTTCATCTTCCAACCACTCCTTCAGCTGGCCCCTGGCCCTGAAAAGCCAGGATCGGACCGTGGCATCCCGCGTCCCCATCATAGAGGCAATTTCAGCGGTTTTATAGCCCTCATAATAATGGAGATATACCGCGCTTCGCCAATCCGGAGGCAGTTTCATGACCAGTTCCATAAGCCCCTCTTCCTCCTCCGTCTGGGCAGGATAAATGTCCAGAAGCTCTGCCATGCCTCGGTTGCCCTTTTTCTTCACCAAATTGCTGCAAAGATTCATAACGACCCGCAGCAGCCAGGCTTTTTCATGTTCCTGACTCTCAAAGGATGGGCTTTCCCGGAGCCAGCGCAGCAGGGTTTCCTGAACCATATCCTCTGCATCCTCCCGGATGCCTGTGTGGGACAGGGCGACCCGGTAAAGCGTGTTTCCATATAAAGAGACCAGTTCTTCAGCGCTTCTCTTCATTCTTGACCTCTTTGTCCCTAACACCGGCGAGGGGGGCAAAATGTTGCAGATGCATTGCGAAAAAGATTTCCGGGATACCTCTCATCCAAATGCAACAAGTATCCCGTCATCTTCTTTCACATTATAGTGTGACATGAGCTTTTCTGTAAAGAGTGGAAAGCTGAAATAGTCTTTTTGAAAAACTGATGGAGAAGAATGCAACAATAACCTCCCCTGGCCGGTATTGTTATCAGAAAAACAAAAGGCGCTTCTTTCAAAGAGGAGGAATCATATGAAAAAGCATTATTCAATCCCGGCCCTGATACTGGCATCCATACTGCTGCTTTCCGCCTGTGGCGCCGCCCAAAGCACCACTGATGCCTATTACTATGGTGCCGAAAACAGCGGCAGATCGGATATCGGTGCCGCCGCCCCAGAAGAAATGGCTTATGAAAACCCCAGAAACTATGGCAGTGATGATCTGTACACGGCAACAGCCTCCACCCAGGATTCTAAAAACAGCGGCCAGCAAAGCCTGGCGCAGGATAATCAAAAGCTCATCAAGACCCTTTCGGCGGTGGTGGAAACCACGGAATTTGAAGCCAGCCTTCAGAAACTGAGCGAGCTGGTCTTTTCCACCGGGGGTTATATCGAAAGCTCCACCGTGGGAGGCCAAAGCTACAATACCCGTATCAGCCGCAGTGCCAGGTATGTGCTTCGGGTCCCTGCCCACCAGCTGGATGCAGCGGAAAATGCCCTGGGCCAGCTGGGCAATGTGACAAGTCTTACCTCCCAGGTCAGCGATGTGACCCTGAGCTGGGCCGATACCGAAAGCCGCATCAAGGCCTTGGAAGCCCAGCGGGACAGCCTGCTTTCCATGATGGAAAAAGCGGAAACCCTTACGGATCTGCTTCAGCTGCAGGACCATTTGGCAGATGTGGAATACAGACTGGAATCCTATGCCTCTCAAATGCGGATGCTGGAGAACAAGGTCAGCTACTCTTCCATCCGTCTGGATATTCAGGAAGTAAAGATTTATACGGAAAAGGAACCTGACAGCTTTGGAGATAAGCTCAGTCAGAGCTTCAAAAACAGCTTGGAAAGCCTGGGCGGGTTCTTTGAATCCCTGGCCATCTTCCTGGTGGGCAATATATTGATTATTCTTTGCTGGATCATCTTCCTTGTGCTGATGGTGCTGGTGATTCGGGCTTTTATCAAAAAGAGCCACAAAAAGAAAGCCCAAAACAAGCCGTAAATCACATTTTCTTTTCGGGGGAGCCGTCAAAGGGGATGGCTCTCCCTTTTTGTACCAGAAAGCTCAGCGCTTCTCCCCGTTCCCCCAGGGCCCGGCCCAGGGAAGCCTCGGAAAGACCGGCCAGAAATGCCTCTTCCTGTTCCGCAGTTAAGAACAGCTGCCAGGTCACATCCGCCCCATATTCAGCCTCTCCCCGGGGTATTGCCTGCTGTTCCACAAGCCGCTCCACCCGGGCCAAATCTGTATAGGGAAACACAATCTGCCAACGATTTCCAAAATACAAACGGGCGGTCTCTGCCTGTTTCAGACAATCCTGGGCCGCCGCAAAATAAGCCCGGGCCAAGGGCCCCGCCCCCAGAAGCGTCCCCCCGAAATACCGGGTCACCACCACCAGGGTATGACTCAGGCCCGAAGCACTGAGCGCCTCTCCGATGGGCTTGCCCCCGGTTCCCGCAGGCTCCCCGTCATCCGCAGCCCGAAACAGCTCCCCTGCCGCTCCGATGGTATAGGCATAGCAATGATGCCGGGCATCGTAATATTCCTTCCGTCTGGCCTCCAGCACCGCCAGGGCCTCTTCCTCGGAATACACCGGCACCGCCAGGGCCAAAAACCGGGAGCGTTTGGATTCAAAATATCCCTGGGACCTGTTCAGCAATATTTCACAGGGCTTTTTTATCTTTGTTGCATCGTTCATCATTATGCTTTTTCCGTTCTGTCGCATAAAGTTTCGCATCTTGATACTGCTATAAAAGCAGTCGCTGCCGGAAAGATTTGACCACTTTTCTTTATTATATCACAGTCCGAGGAAAATGTGTTTTACTGTGGTTCATCTACTTTTCCGTCTGTTTGATGGCTTCGAGCCCGCCCTGTCTTTATTATTTTCCCCTCATCTGCTATAATATGGCATCAAGGAGATGTTTATGAACTACGGTAAAGAAAGCATACGCCGC
>CACZSB010000212.1 GCA_902783765.1 uncultured Lachnospiraceae bacterium | reverse complement strand
TAGGCCTCCCGGACCACCATTCTCACAAAGGCGGCATCCCGGATACTGGCTCCGATGACCACCGGCTGGTCCTTTTGGACGTTCAAACCCTTGCGGACCGCCAGCTTTGCTAATTTTTCATACATTTTCTGTGTTGCCATCTTTTCTCCTTTTCCACTGCCTAACGAATCTTTCGCCCATGATTTTACCATGTTCCGGCGGAATTGTCTGCCCCCAAAAATAAAAGATGGAAATTCCCCGCAAAATGATGTATTATACGGGGGTAAAACAGCCCGTAGCCGGCGCAGGAGGAGCGGGAGGCTGTTAGCGCCAGGACCGTAATTGGTTGACGAGGAATGGCAGTTATCGAAAGACTCGGCGGATGCTGTCACGGCCCTTAGGCAGGCCGAAAGTGAGAAATAAAAAGCAGAATCAAAACTGTAACAGAGTTTCTTCCATGCCCCTGCTTCGGAGGCTCCGCGGCCCCCGAAAGCTTTTGAATGTTTAGGAGATACAAGAATGAGACTGGTTATTCAGGATAATTACGACAAAATGTGCCTTTGGGCGGCCAATCATATCGCCCGGGCCATCCGAGGCCACCGGGAGGATCGTCCCTTCGTGCTGGGTCTACCCACGGGTTCTTCCCCCATCGGGGTATACAAGGAGCTGATTCGCATGAATAAGGCCGGCGAGCTTTCCTTTGCCAATGTGGTGACCTTCAACATGGATGAATACCTGGGGCTGCCCAAGGATCACGATCAGAGCTACTGGTATTTCATGCACGACAATTTCTTCAATCACTTAGTGGATATGAAGCCGGAAAATATCAATATCTTAAACGGCATGACCGATGATCCGGAGGGGGAATGCGCCCGCTATGAGGAAAAAATCGCCTCCTACGGCGGCATCGACCTGTTCATGGGGGGCATCGGGGTGGACGGCCACCTGGCCTTTAACGAGCCCTATACTTCTTTAAGCTCCCGGACGGGTTTGCGGAATCTGACTACCGATACCCGTATCGTGAATTCCCGCTTTTTCGGGGGAGATCCGGAAAAAGTCCCCGCCCAGGCCCTGTCCGTGGGCATCGGCACGGTGACGGATGCCCGGGAAGTGCTGGTGCTGATCAGCGGTCACAATAAGGCCCGGGCCCTGGCGGCGGTGGTGGAAGGGGGCGTGTCCCAGAAGTGGACCTGCAGCGCCCTTCAGCTGCACAATCAGGCCATTATTGCCTGCGACGAGGAGGCCTGCGGCGAGCTAACGGTGGACACCTACAAGTATTTTCTGGATATCGAAAAGAAGGAAAGACTGTAAAGGATAGGACGAGGAACAAGATACTATGCTGACGATTCAAGATTTATTCGATTTGGATCATACTCTGGCCGGGGATTATTTAAGGCAGTTCACCTATCCCTGGGAAGCCTTAAAGGGCATTAAGGAACTGATTCTTTCCCTGGGTCCTGCTCTGGATCCGGCGGAATATTCGGAAATTTCGCCCCAGGTCTGGGTGCACAAAAGTGCCAATGTTTTCCCCACGGCCTATTTGGGTGCCCCCTGTATCATCGGCCCGAATACCGAGGTGCGTCACGGAGCCTTCATCCGGGGCAGCGCCCTGGTGGGGGCGGATTGCGTGGTGGGCAACTCCGTGGAGCTGAAAAACGTGATTCTTTTTGACCATGTGCAGACCCCCCATTACAATTATGTGGGGGACTCCATCTTAGGGTATTATTCCCACATGGGGGCGGGGTCCATCACCTCCAATGTGAAGGCGGACAAGCAGCTGGTGAAGGTCCACAGCCCGGAAGGGGATCTGGAGACCGGCATCAAGAAGTTCGGCGCCATGCTGGGGGATCATGTGGAAGTGGGCTGCAATGCGGTATTGAATCCCGGCACGGTGATTGGGAGAAACAGCAATGTATATCCCACCACCTGTGTGCGAGGGGTGGTTCCTGCGGACAGCATTGTGAAAAACGACGGAAGCATCATCCAGAAAGTGTCATCCTGAGGAGGCGGAGTGAGCCGAAGGATCCCATGAAGTCGTGGGATTCTTCGCTCCGCTCAGAATGACAGAGATAAAGCAGAATAACACAAAAAAGGCAGCATGACACAGTAAGTCAGCGCGGCACATAACGAAACCACATAAAACAGAAACAAGAAGGAAAACATTATGGGTAAATATTTCGGTACAGACGGCTTCCGGGGGGAGGCCAACGAGAACCTCACCTTTGAACACGCCATTAAAATCGGCCGCTTCTTAGGCTGGTACTACGGGGCCCGGCTGGATAAAAAGGCCAAGGTGCTTATCGGCAAGGATACCCGCCGCTCCAGTTACATGTTTGAATATGCCCTGTGTACGGGGCTGATGAGCGCCGGCGCGGACGCTTATATCATGCATGTGACCACCACCCCTTCCGTGTCTTATATCACCCGGGCGGACGATTTCGACTGCGGCATCATGATTTCTGCCTCCCATAATCCCTATTATGACAACGGCATTAAGCTAATGAATACCAACGGGGAAAAAATGGATGAAGAAACCATTTTGCTGGTGGAGGATTATATCGACGGCAAAACGGAGATTCCCCTGGCCAAGCGTCATGAAATCGGCCGCACCGTGGACTATGTGGAGGGCCGCAACCGCTATCTGGGCTATTTGATTTCCATGTCCCGTTACAGCTTTAAGGGTAAGCGGGTGGGCCTGGATGTGGCCAACGGCGCCGCCTGGACCATTGCGGAGAGCGTATTTGAAGCCCTGGGGGCCAAGACCATTGTCATCAACAAGGATCCGGACGGCACCAATATCAACACGGACTGCGGCTCTACCCATATCGAGCACCTGCAGCAGCTGGTGCTGGAGAACAAGCTGGATGTGG
>CACZSB010000211.1 GCA_902783765.1 uncultured Lachnospiraceae bacterium | reverse complement strand
GCCCCATGGCAAAGGCCGTGGGAGCCATTAAAACCCCCTTCTCCTGCAGCATGCGAAAGCAGTTCCGGGCGCTGTGACCCGGAGCCAGAATCAGGGCGTCTGTTTCCCATCGTTCCCGACTCCCCGTTTCCAGGGACTCCGTTTCTATGGCCTTTAAGCGGTCTCCTGAAGCTTCGAAGTCAATAAAGCGGGTTCCTGTTCGTATTTCCCCGCCTGCGGCCTCTATAGCCCCATGAAGCCCTTTTACCACCCGTTCCAACACATCGGTGCCCAGGTGGGGCTTGGCTTCATACAAAATGGCCGGATCCGCTCCGCAGGCCACAAAGCTTTCCAGCATAAAGGGAATGCGCCCCGCCGAATCCTTGATGCCCGTGGCCAGCTTGCCATCGGAAAAAGCGCCGGCGCCCCCCTCGCCGAATTGAACATTGGAATAAGGATTTAAGGCCCCGCCCTGCCAGAAGGAATTGACCTGTTTTTTCCGTTCCTCCACCGGCGCTCCCTGTTCAATCAACAGAGGCTTTAAACCGGCCCGGGCCAGCACCAGGGCCGCGAATAAGCCGGCGGGCCCGGCTCCCACCACCGCCACATCCCGGGGAGCGCCGTGATAAACGGGAGGCTGATAGGAAGGCCCCTGGGCCTTGGGGTCCGTTTCCACGGAAAATACATAGCGGATACAGCTTTTATCCCGGGCATCCAGAGATTTTTTCACGATCTGCCAGCCTTCAGGAGCCCGCTCCTTCCGCATGCGTTTGGCAAGGGCGGCCATGACCTCCTCTTCCGGTCCGGCGGAGATATTGATATTGTGCAGCAACATATTAACTCCTGCATTATGAGCCGAGCAGACTGACAATACTTTTCGATCCCCTTCGCAGCGGGGTGAGAAAAGTTTTCGTCCAGTCTGCGAGGCCTAAGAATCTATTTGTGGTATGGTTCGCCCCGAGTAATGCGGAAGGCCCGATAAATCTGCTCCAGCAAAATCACCCGCATGAGCTGATGGGGAAAGGTCATGAGAGAAAAACTCAAGGCATAATCCGCCCGTTCCATTACAGCCTCAGACAGCCCCAGAGAACCCCCGATCACAAAAACCAGCTGACTCTTCCCTTCCAAAGCCCGGGCCTCCATAAAAGCCGCCAGGCCGGGGGAATCCAGCATCTTCCCCCGGATAGCCAAAGCGATCACATAGGCCTCCCTGGGCAGGCGGGCCAGAAGACGCTCCCCTTCCCGCTCCAAAATCTGCTTCTCCTGCTTCTCCGAAGCATGATCGGGGGTAGGCTCATCCTCCACGGCGATCATTTCCAGGGTGCAATAACGGCCTAGGCGCTTGGCATACTCCTCCAGGGCCTGAACAAAAAACTTTTCCTTGATTTTACCAACAGCCAGTACGGTGATCTTCATGGGTCCTAACCCTTAAAAACATCCAATGTAAGAAATCAATGCATCGTCTTAGCATTTATGGTTGAATCCAGATGGCGGGGCGGATGCCCTGCTCCGGATTGTCCGCCGGATCGCCGGGATAATCCAGCAAGCCGGTGGAAAGGACCTCTGCAAAGCTATAATTATCAGCCCCGTTGGTCCTGAGCCACCACCAGGTATTGCCATTGCCTGCTAGCATGGAGCCCTGCTTCATGGCATAGGCGGTGGGGGTGGTCATGCGCCAGGAATACATCCCACCGCTTAAATATTTTTCCACCTCCTGTATGGAAAGCAGGAAAACATAATCCAGGGTATTCTCATTGCCGCCTGCACTCGTTTCAGGATTAGACGGATTCGGATTATCGCTCATCAGAATTCGACTTCTTTCCTCTAATGTAAAAGCGGTCTTGGCAAAATCTGTATTGAGCCACCCTCGCAGCTGGCTGTTATACCAGTGAAGCGTTTGACTGTAAGTACTGTTCCAATACGAGTTCCATCCATTTTCAGATTTGACTATCCACGCTACTATGTCTCTCGGGTAACCATCGAGCTCATAAAAATATGGTTTGCAGTCAATCACATATCGTGAAACCAGTAAAAGCTTTCCCTCTTCCCGTGCAATAACAACCCATTCCAAAGCCTCTGGGCCGTTTTCCTTTAAGCCATCCTGTTCATAAAGGCCGAATTGTATAATATCTCCCGGCATGGCATCGACATAGGGAAATGCTGACATTTTCCCCTGTCGGTTTAGTATAATATCCTCTTTGCTTTTCCCATAATACCGGTCCAGGAAAGGGTTAGAGCGAACATAATCTACTGTTCCCAAATAAAGCGGGACCGGATTCAGACATTCTGAGTTGCAAGATATTATTAGTTCGCCCTGTTCTTTAGATGCTGTCAAATTGTCAACCGCCATTTCAAGCATCTTTGAATGAATTTCCATTTCACTATATACATCGACTGTTCCTACGAACTCTGAAACACTGTTCTTTCCCAGTCCGTCCAAACGGTCTATCCACGAACTTCCATATCCTAGTCTTTTTTCATAACTACTATACCAGCCTTCTGTTTCGTAGAATCCCTTTACTGACAGATACAGTACCGCCTCCAGCTTCATATCCGCTCCAATCAGCAGATAACTGTGGGGAGCGATATGAGGTGCTGCAGTGCCGCCTGAAAAATAGAAGTGTTCCAAAAGAAATCTATCTTTTCCGTCCTGTTCTCTGAGAATTCTCAGGTTCAAATAAAGAAATAAATCTAATGCATTTTCTAATCTGAATTGCTCCATGAGCAGAGATGTTACATCTACTATCCCCACGGAATAGATTTTTTTATTCTGCACTCCCAGCATTTCCATTAAAACACTATGATCTTCTCCCCAAATCAGCAACAATTCCTGCTTTCCGTCGTTGTCAAAATCTTCTAACCTGGTGGTGTATATTCCCTGGGGTACCGAAGACTCTTTATCCTCCATATGAACCCGATATGAGCCATCGCTGTTTAAACCACCTTCATACCAGTCAAAAGTTCCGCTGCCGGGATAAAAAGTATTATTACTTTGATAATCCATTTCAGGCTGAGCCATTTGTACCGTTTTTTCCGGATCATAAATTCCCCGCTCCCACAGCAGTACATCCTCCAGATACCAGGTGAGTAGCTCCGCCTCATCCTTAGCCTGGGCATTTTCATATAAGGGATTCTCAGGATCCGCTTCTGCGGGCTCTATGATATGCTCTGTCATGTGCTCGTGACCTGCCTCTGCTTTAAACACCAACGACCCAACTAAAGTCCCATTCTTGTAAACTACCGGATCAGGGTCTCCCTCCTCTACACTGTAATCAGAGCGTTCGGACAGCATTGCCATCAGCTCGGCTTCGTCATTAATCAGGCTGACGCAGAAAGGATCCCCAAAGGCGATCTTCTCCACAAAAATATAGTCGGTACTCACATCTGCCCTGTCCCGGCAATCCACTAAAATACCCGTATGGCCCACAAAGGCGGCTTCCTGCTCATAGGCTTTGAACACCAAACTGATAATGGCGCATTTTGCACTTTTAACAGAGATGCCGTGCTTTTCCCACTTTTTTGCCCAAAGCTGCTCAAAGCCCCCCTCCGGTATATCCGTTTCTCCGAAAAGGGTGGTGAACAGAGCTTCTTTCCCTTTAAGAAGGGCAAAGGCCTCCTGGTTTTCTATGGCCTCCAGATCAAACATCAAATAAGTGCCCTGATAGTCCTCTTCCACGCTGTCACTATGGATCAACTCCCCGGCCAGCAGCATAACGGTCAAGCGGCAGCTGGCATCCTGAAAGCCTGATACATCCGAATCTGCATCTGCTCCCGACGCCGTATTTCTCACCCATTCCGCAAAAGTGTCCACATGAGAAAGGCCCGCCTCTTTAAGGATATTACAGACCTGCTCCAGATTATCTTCTGTGATATCCCCTGTCACCAGGGCTTCTCCCTGTATGGGGCCTTCCGTGGCAGCAGACTGGGACGGAGCACTTTCCAAACTGCTTTCCGAAGCGGCCCCTTCCGGGGTCTCTTTCTCCTTGGTGGTTTCCACCGTCTCGGTGCGGCCGCAGCCCGCGGCCAGCAATAATAGGCTCAGCAAAACGATCAGGATTCTTTTGATGTTCTTCATATTCTTCCCTCCGGCAAAAGTGCCACCGGTGGTGACACTTTTACAAAGCACTCCAATTATGTGTGGGAAAGCGGCGCGTCAAAATGCACATTTCTCCCATAAACTGTGGCTAATCATAGCATAAGATCGGGCCGAAATCAATTCAGATAGTCCTGTTCAGTGAAGTCTGTGAAGTCATCCTGATCCTCAGCGTCGGATCCCATGGTTTTAGGGGACAGCCTCTCCTCAATCACCTCCGGCAGGCTAAGGCCGGATTCCTCGCATGATTCGATAACCTGCTTCAGAACAGCATTGCCCTGTCTGTTTATCTTCGTATAAAAGCGTATCCCCAGAAACATGAAGCCCCCCATCCAAAGGGTATAGAGCACCAGGTCGCTGGCACCGTTTTTAATCCGCTGGATAATACCCGGCAAAACCATCGCCGCTGCAAACAGCCATCCTACTTTTTCGCCTAAAGGGGAAAGTCGGAGTTCTTTTTTCATTTTTCTCAAAACATCCTCCGGGCTTTTTCCTTTGCGGGCCAGTCTCTCATACCGCTGTTTCCAGGTGTTGAGCCACATAATCTCGTTCTTAGCATCATCCAGCCCTTTATAATAGCTGTCCCGGCGCATCTGTTCGCGTATTCCGGTGAGAGACCCAGAGGAGTTTTTGAG
>CACZSB010000210.1 GCA_902783765.1 uncultured Lachnospiraceae bacterium | reverse complement strand
CTGACAATACTTTTCGATTCCCTTAAAACGGATGAGAAAAGTTTTCGTCACGCCCGCGTGGCAAGAAACACGGTATTGAAATAGAAGGAAGAATCCCGTATGATGGGCATGAAAAAAGCTCCCTGCCGGATTCGAACCGGCGACCTACGCATTACGAATGCGTCGCTCTACCAGCTGAGCCAAGGAAGCTTTTTGTCTTTAGGACGGTGCCTATTGTACTCCAGGGAAACCACTTTGTCAATCCTAAGGGGGCACCGAATTAAACCCACATGTCAGAGGGAGGCATCACATGCGATTCTGGGCCAAAATCATGCAGGACAACCACTTGATAAAAGACTATACCTGCGAAATAAACGGCGAAGAAAGCCGAACCATGAAAGTATTTAAGGCCCTGGAGGAAAGCTGCCGGCAGCTGGATCTGCCTGTTCCCATCTGGCTAAAACCCAATGTGAAGGACTTTCAGAAAATCGCCCGGACCCGCTTCCGTCAGGACTCCTTTGTGGAAAGCATCAGCTTTGATTACCTGGAATTCCAGGTAATCGGGGAAGACGGAGAAGTTAGCTGAAATCCGGCGGAAAAACCCCCAAATCTTTTGGAAAACCCCTTGACAATTTCTGGCCCAGGATGTAAATTATGGATTGCGCCTTGCGTGGCGGAGTAGCTCAGTTGGCGAGAGCATGCGGTTCATACCCGCAGTGTCGGCGGTTCAAATCCGTCCTCCGCTACTTTTTTATTTTGTAAAACGAGGAAACCATGATCCGTTTCATCCTGAATCCCGCCGCCAAATCCTGGCATGCCGGCAGCTGCATGAAAGCCATATCCCAGGCTTTGGAGCAGGCCGGTATCAGTCACGAGGTGCGGGAAACCACGCACCCGGGCCATATCGCTCAGCTGGCGGGGGAACTTTCCCAGCTGGATACGGACATGCTGGGGGTGGTAGGCGGTGACGGAACCCTGAATGAACTGGCGGCAGGTCCTGTGGAAAGCTATCCGCCGGTTTTTTATGTGCCCTACGGCTCCGGCAACGACTTTGCCCGGGGCATCGGCCTTCCCATAAATGCGAAAAATGCGCCCTCTCTGGCGGTGGACCACAGCAACCTGTCCCCCAGGGCGGTGGATATCGGACTGGCCCAGGTCCCGGGCCGGGCAGACCGCCGTTTTATGGTGTCCGGGGGAATCGGCTTTGATGCGGCGGTCTGTGCTGACATGCTGAAGGGCAAGCTGAAAAAACGACTGAATCGTCTGAAACTCGGCTTTTTAACTTATTTTTTTTACGGAATCAAAAACATGCTTTTCTGTCCCCTTGTGGGGGGAACACTCACGCTGGATGGGGGCAAAAAAGTGTTGGAATTCAAAAACATGGCCTTTTTGTCTGCTCACAACCTGCCCTACGAAGGGGGCGGCTTTTATTTTGCTCCCAAAGCGCTGCCCGGGGATGGCCAGCTGGATTTGTGCCTGATTACGGCGCGGAATCACTTTCGCTTCATCCTCTGCCTGGCCGCCTCGGTCTTTAAAGGTCGTCATATCAAAATGAAGGGGGTCCATTATCTGCGATGCCAAAAGGCGGAGCTGCAGCTGGATCAAGCCCTGTGGATGCACACAGATGGGGAATTGGGTGAAAAAACAGATCGGATCGTATTTCAGACAGCCGATATAAAAATCAGCATCATGCAGTAGGGGCGGCCAGTGGCCGCCCCTGAAAACATTTACTTAATCAATCTTTGTATATGACACTGAGCTTCTTCCCGTCCTTGGTGAAATAAACCGTGTCATCATCGTCTCCCACAAGGCAATACAGAACCATACTCTGCATCCTATTCACATCGGCGCCGATGCCGCTGACCTTGCTGCCCTTGCCGCCTTTGGTATAGTAAAGCGTATCATCCAAAATATACAGGAAAGCGCCATCTCCCACCGGGGTCCAGTCATCCACCGTTTCATCCAGGACCTTAGAGGATTTTCCGCTGGTGTTGACAGTAAAGGTGGCTCCGTCCTCGTTCTCGTAAAGGAAAAGCTTGCCGTTATAAGCGGGAATATAATCCCTCACCTCTACGGCCAGTTCCTTGGGATTGGGATTGTTCTGGGAGGCATCCAACAGATACAGCTTGTTGTTTTTCAGATAGCTGACATGCTTTCCGTCGTTGAAAAGCACAATATCCTCTGCCTTGGAAATTAGGCTGTTCGTTTCCAGCTTGCTGCTAAGACGATAAATGGCATAGCTGCCGCTGCTATAGTGGGTATAGAGCTGATTCTTCAGGCTATCCCAGGGAAGGAAGGGGGCACTAACGTTTCCGCTGATACTCACCAGGGGCTTTAAGCTGTTCTTGCCGAGATCTTCCCGTTCCTTGCCATTTTCGCTGAAATACATTTTCGTTCCGTCATAGCCGATAAACTGGGTGCCGCTCTTATTCAGATAGAAGAAGGAGCTGTTCTCCAGCAGACGGACTCGCTTGTCGCTGTTGGAACCGGGCTGCACGTAAAGCTTGCCTTCACTATTGCTGAAATACACATAGCGGCCGCCCTGGGACAGTGCCTTGACGGTTACGTTCTTGCCCAGCTCGTGCTCTTTTCCGTCATAATAATAGGAACGACGGGTCGAATCATCCCCCCGCTTCCGGTAAGCCACTGCTTTTCCGTCAGGGGAAATGGCATCCATGGAATAAATATCCCCTGCCACCTTCTGGGACTTTCCGTTTTTGTAAAGATACAGATCTTCATCGGAGCTCAGGTAAGCCAGGGTACTGCCGTCAAAACTGAAGAGGGCGGTATCCACATCGGAAGCCACCTGGGTATACTTTTTGCCGTCAAAAATCCAAAGCTCATCCTCCGAGGAGATCATGAACATCTTGGAGCCGTCGCCGCTGACGTCACCGCCGTACATTCTGGCGTCGGATTCCCTTTTGACCAACTGGCCGGATTTGCTGATGCCGATCCATTCGCCATCGCCGTTTATAACCATCACATAATCGGAAAGACCCCCGGAGCCGCCGCCGGCAAAGATTTTGGGAAGCAAAACCAGGGCCAGGATAAGCAAAAGGGCCACGCCGCCGTAAAGCATGAGCTTCTTGGGATGCAGGCCCAGCTTAATGCCCTTCTTAGGGGCCGCTTCTTCCTCCAGCAGGGTGAAGCTTGCGGATTCCTCCGCCGTATTCACTGTTTCCTCCTCGTTTTTTGCCGTTTCCTCCACGGTATTAACCGTTTCTTCCACGGCTTTCACCGTTTCTTCCACTGCTTTGTCGGGCAGTCTGGTACCGCAAGTGGCACAATACTTGGTGCCGTCCTCAGCCTGCGTCGAGCAACTCGGACAAATAATCATTTTATTGACCTCCCGTCCTTCCCGGGCTTTGGACCCGCGGAAAGCTTTTCTCTTTTCCGGCTCATTATAACGAATCATCCTGCAAAATACAAGGGTTAGCCCCGATTCCTTCTCTGTTTTCCTTAAGAATCTTAGGTGCTTCTTAAAATCTTTTTCTATTATTTAGCTTCTGCCCCTTGCTTTTCCGAAAGAAATGCCTTATATTATTCAAGGTTCCGGGCCATTAGCTCAGTTGGTAGAGCACCTGACTCTTAATCAGGGTGTCCAGGGTTCGAGTCCCTGATGGCCCACAAAAAAGCTGCTGTAACAGCAGCTTTTTTCGTATATTATTCATTGTACACGGCCCGTCTTATGGCAGCAAACTGTATAATTGCTGGGGGCGGCCCACCTTTCCGTAATTGCTCTCCATGTGAATCATCTTATAGGCAACCATATGCTGCAGGTAGCGGCTGACCGTCTGATAGGCCAGGCCGGTGCCTTCGGAGATTTCCCGGGAAGATACCGGCTTTATCTGCTGGGCCAGATGATGTCGAATCAAAGCCAGGGTAGCCTGATTGATCCCCTTATCAACCAGGAAGGCCTGCTGATGTTCCAAAATTATTATGTGCAGACGAAGGCGGCTGAGGATATCGGAGGCTTTAATCGGCTTTACCACCCAGTCACTGGCCCCTGCCTGGGCAAAGGAATCCGCCAGCTTCTGATCATCCTCAGAGGACAGAACCAGCACCGGCACCGCCGCAGAAAGGGCACGAATCCCGCGGACGGACTCTAAGCCCTCCGTATAGGGCCTGCTGCAATCTATTAATACCAGCTGGGGCATGTGCTGACGGAAAGCAACTAAACCGGCCTGGGCATTTTGGGCCATGAGAAAGTGCCAGCCTGCCGCCTGGGACAGCTTTTTAAAAAAAAGGCATTGCTCCTCATTATCATCAATGTACAGGAGTGTTATATTCCTTTCATCTGTCATTTCCATCTCTCCCCCTTTCTTCCTGGTAACATGGTTATAAAACGTCGCATCCCCATAGATTACATGCTGTGGATGACTCCACTTCTCATAATTATTATAATATAAAAATGAGAATAATCAAGTGCACAAAATCCGTTTGCCCCCTTCCCCAAAGGGGAGTATAATATTCCTGGGATTTACAATACCCGGAAAGGGGACTGCCATGTCCGATCAGTATTATCGATTATTCACGGAACCTGTGTTGGCCAGCGATTATACCGCCGGCGCCCATCCCGCCCTGCTCAGGGCTTTAAACCGCACCAATCTGCTCCATACCCCCGGCTACGGCACGGATTATTTCAGTGAGCAGGCCCGCCGGCGCATCCGCCGGGCGGTGGGCAACCCCCGAGCGGATATCTTTTTTTTGGTGGGGGGCACCCAGACCAATGCCTTGAGCCTTCGGGCTCTTCTTAAGCCCCATCAGGGTGTTTTGGCAGCGGAAAGCGGCCATATTGCCGTCCACGAAGCGGGGGCCATAGAGCTGGGGGGCCATAAGATTCTGGCCCTGCCGGCCCGGGACGGAAAAATCAGCGCCCGGGACGTTTTGGATTACTGCCGCCGCTTTTATGAAGATGAAACCTATCCACACATGGTATGCCCCGGGGGGATTTATATTTCCCAGCCCACGGAGCTGGGCACTCTTTACTCCCTGGCGGAGCTGAAGGCTCTGCGGGCCGTGGCGGATGAATTCGGCCTGTTCCTGTATGTGGACGGAGCCCGGCTGGCCTATGGGCTGGCCTGCCCGGAAAACGATGTGAGTCTAAAGGATCTGGGGGCTCTCTGCGACGCTTTTTATATTGGAGGCACCAAATGCGGGGCCCTTTTCGGGGAAGCCCTGGTGTTGAAAAACAACAAGCTATGCCCGGCCATGTTGACGCTGATCAAACAGCAGG
>CACZSB010000209.1 GCA_902783765.1 uncultured Lachnospiraceae bacterium | reverse complement strand
GCTCTTTGGCTTTTTGCTGCTCCGGGTGCCCTATGCCCTGCTGGTATCCCTGTTGATAGCCTTCGTGGACTTTTTGCCGGTTTTCGGATCCGGTGCCATTTTGTGGCCCTGGATCGCGGTGGAACTGGTTTCGGGGCGTTTCTGGACCGCCCTGTGGCTGGGGGTGATCTATCTGGCGGTGCAGGTGGTGCGGAATGTGCTTTCCCCCAAGCTCATGGGAGACACCATGGGCCTGCCGCCCCTGCTGACACTCCTGTTTATTTTCATCGGCTTTAAGGTCTATGGCATCGGAGGCATGATTTTTGCCATTCCCATCGGTATGGTGTTTATGGAGGTTTGCCAATACGGTGTCTTCAAGCCTGCGGGAGCTGTGCTCCAGGAGATGGGGGCGGCTATTACAGAGACACTTAAAAAGCCGGGAGAAACAAATACGGCCGCCGAAACGGCAGCCGAAGCATCACAAATGACAGAAACGGAAAAACAGGGAAAAAAGAATTAAGCTTCCTGCTTTTCCTTCAGTCTTTTCCAGTATTCAAAGCCCAAGCGGGTGGCCGAGCCTTCGAACCAGATGGCGTCATAGGCCTTTCGGGAGGGCTTTTTCATTTTCTCACCCAGTCTTCTGAACCAGTAGCGGGTCAGGGAGGGAAGGCTCACTAAAAAAGGCATCAGGGGCCCAAAATAACAATTCTGCATGGCATGGCCCATTTCATGATTTTTCACGTGAATGCTGTCCTGCTTATCCGTGATAAAAAAGATGCCCCATTCCGCACCGCCCCAGCGTTCCCCCACGTTAAAGTAGATACAGGGGCCCCAGCGCCGGGGCCGGTGACCGGTGATCAGCATCAAAAAAGCCACCACCAGGCCCCCCAGATTCAAAGGGAGGCCCCAGGTGAAATTCAGAAAATAGAAGAGACCCTTATGGGTTATGGGTTTCATATTGGTAAATCAGGATATGGGGATCTTCCTCGGAGGAGAGCCACTGAAGCAGGGAAAAGAGGGTAGCTTCCCGCACGGCAATATCTCCGGCGGTCTCGTCTCCGGTCTGCACATTCAAGAATACGCTGGTGCCACTGGTGTTGCTGGCACCCCCGGGGTTGAAATTGATCAGGACGGCGTATTTGTAGGCATCCAGCTGGGAGAGGAAGGACAGGGAACCCACCCAATCCATATCCTCCTGATGGGTATTGGCCAGTCGGTTATAATAGGCGGAAGCGGGATCCGTGACCCACACATCCCCGGATTGGAATTGATGATATTCCATGCTGGTCACAGCGCTGGAAGACATGCCGTAGGCGGGTCCTAGGGCAAAATAGCCGGCGGGGGTGACCTTGTCGCCGGGCTCCTTCAAAAGCCGGATGCCATCCTTGCCCAACACGCCGTTGGCGGCGGGGACGGCGGAGGAGAGGACCCATTTATCCTCTTCCTTTTCAAAGAAATACAGGGTGCAGCGGCTTTCTCCCTCGCCCCGGACCACCACCAGCTGGCTGCCGATCAGGGCCGATTCCTCCAGACCTGCCAACTGCAGGTGGGTTTTCAAATCATGAACATCCTGGGGATCATCACCGGATTCCTCGCGGCTCTGGCTTTCCACCGGAGAGGTTTCCGTTTCAGCGGTGGTTTCTTCCTGGGAGGTGGTTTCGTCGCTTTCGCTTTCCGACGGTGTAGTTTCCGGCGCGGCGGACTCACTGGTCTCCGAAACAGCGCTTTCCGAGGCGGAGGGGGTTTCCCCCGTGGTATCTGTTTCCCCTATCAGGGAAGAAATCAGCTCTGAGGGCATGGTGGGCAGCGGAGGCAGGGTAGCCTCCTGGGTTTTGCCGAAAAGAAAGGCAAAGGGCTCCCATTTTTCTCCCCGCCCGCTTTTATACAGAAAAGAGGTCAGCAAAAATACCAGCAGCATGGTAAACACCGATCCCACCACAATCAGAAGGATACGAAGCCGCCGGGCCCGCTGCTGTGCTAAAGGCGATTTTTCTTTCGATCTTGATTCAGCCATAAATCGTACTCCTTACAGGGTCGGAACCCTTTTGGAAAATCGCAGGTATTATACTCTTTTTTGGGGATTTAGTCAAATTGAGCTGCGTAAAGCCGATAATAGGCTCCCCGAGCGGCCATGAGCTCCTGATGATTTCCCTCCTCAATCACCAGGCCGTTTTCCAGCACCAGGATCTTGTCCGCCTTTTCGATGGTGCTGAGACGGTGGGCGATTACAAAGGAGGTTTTTCCCGCCATAAGCTGCCGAATGGCCAGCTGCACCTCCTTTTCTGTTTCCGTATCCACATTGGAGGTGGCCTCATCTAAAATCAGCATATTGGCGTCGTACAGCATGGCCCGGGCAATGGTCAAAAGCTGCTTCTGGCCCTTGGAAATATTGCCCCCGTCTTCGGTAATAACGGTATCGTAGCCCTGGGGCAGCTGCATGATGGTATGATGGATCCGGGCGGCCTTGGCGGCGGCTATGACCTCCTCCCGGGTGGCCCCCTCCCGGCCGTAGGCAATATTGTCGTAAATACTGCCGTTAAAGAGCCAGGTATCCTGCAGCACCATGGCAAAGCTGCGGCGCAGGGAATCCCGGGTGATCTGCCGGATCTCCTGTCCGTCTATATAAATACAGCCCTTGTCAATATCATAAAAGCGCATGAGCAGGTTGATGATGGTGGTTTTGCCCGCCCCCGTATGGCCCACAATGGCAATGGTTTTTCCTGCGGGAGCGGTCAAATTGAATTGCTTTAGGATAGGGGAGCCGGGCACATATCCGAAATCCACATCCTGGCAAACCACCTCTCCCTGCTTCAGATCCAGGGCCCTGGCCTCCGGCAGATCCGCCG
>CACZSB010000208.1 GCA_902783765.1 uncultured Lachnospiraceae bacterium | reverse complement strand
TCTGATCAATCTGGCTCCGAAAGATGTTTTATTTATTGATGAGATCCATCGTCTCAACAGGCAGGTTGAAGAGGTGCTTTATCCTGCCATGGAGGATTTTAAGGTAGACATTGTCCAGAGGGAAGGAGGGTCCGGAGCCTGGAGGCCGGAGCGGACTGGAGCGTGGATGAAATATTGCAGGCAGCTTTCCAGAAGCTGGCCTCATTTTAAGGAGGTCCACCATGGAAAGACGGACCATCAGTACCGAACGCCTGCCCGAGGAGGAAAAGCTGGAGCTTTCCCTGCGGCCCCGGGTTTTGGCGGAATATATCGGTCAGGAAGAATTAAAGAATACCCTTAAAGTTTATATCGACGCGGCCCGGGGCCGGAAGGAACCCCTGGACCACGTGCTTTTATATGGCCCCCCCGGTCTGGGGAAAACCACCCTGGCGGGGATCATTGCCAATGAAATGGGAGCCAATATGAAGGTCACCTCCGGCCCGGCCATTGAAAAGCCGGGGGAGCTGGTGGCGGTGCTTTCCGGCATGAAGCCGGGGGATGTGCTTTTTATCGACGAAATTCACCGGCTGAATCGTCAGGTGGAAGAGGTGCTTTATCCTGCCATGGAGGATTTTGTGGTGGATATTGTGCTGGGGAAGGAAAGCGGCGCCCGTTCTGTGCGTTATAAGCTGCCGCCCTTTACCCTGGTGGGGGCCACCACCAGGGCCGGTATGCTCACCGCCCCCCTGCGGGACCGTTTCGGGGTGGTGCATCGCCTGGAGTTTTATAAGGCAGAGGAATTGAAAACCATTGTGGAACGCTCTGCCCGGGTGCTGGCAGTGGGGATTGACGAGGCGGGGGCCATGGAAATTGCTTCCCGCTCCCGGGGGACCCCCCGGCTGGCCAATCGCTTTTTAAAGCGGGTCCGGGACTTTGCCCAGGTGCGCTACGAGGGGGAAATCACCCGGGAAATCGCGGATGAGACCCTGAAGATCCTGCAGGTGGACGGCCTGGGCCTGGACCGGACGGACCGGGCTATGATGCGGATGATGATAGAGAACTACGGGGGCGGCCCGGTGGGACTGGATACCCTGGCGGCGGCCCTGGGAGAAGATAGCGGCACCCTGGAGGATGTGGTGGAACCCTATCTTTTGCAAAATGGCTTTTTGAAACGGACCCCCCGGGGCCGGCAGCTTACGCAAAAAGCCTATGAGCATTTGGGCTACGCCATTCCGCCCATGCAGGAGACCCTGGATCAATATGGCATATAAATGCATTGTTTTAGATCACGACGACACCGTGGTGGATTCCACCGCCACGGTGCATTATCCTGCCTTCCTGGCCTATATGGATCAATATAAGGGGGGCACGGATATCAGCCTGAAGGAATACTTCACCTACAATTTTCACCCGGGGGTCCTGCCCTTTTTTCAGGATATTGTGGGCTTAAACGAAAAAGAGATGGAGGAGGAGGAGCGGTTCTGGCGGGCCTATGTGGCGGAGCATATTCCGGCCCCTTACCCGGGCATGGCCGAGATTCTTTGGGAATTTCGCAGGGCAGGAGGCCTGATCTGTGTCAGCTCCCATTCCTACAGCGATTATATCCGCCGGGATTATCAAACCGGGGGTCTGCCGGAACCGGACCGGATCTACGGCTGGGAGCTGCCGGCCCAGCAGCGCAAGCCCGATCCCTGGAGCGTTTTGCAGGTGCTGGGTGACTTCCATCTGGCCTCCGAAGAGGTGTTGGTGCTGGATGATCTGAAGCCCGGCTACGACATGGCCCGGGCCGCCGGCGTGCCCTTTGCCGCCGCCGCCTGGGCGGGGGACTACCCTGACATCCAGGAATTTATGAAAGAAAACAGCGACTATTATCTGGATAAAGTAGAAAATTTGAGGAAAATTATACTATGAAAGAGGCAAAAATATATACTCAGGAAGAGCTTCGTTTTTTAGAGCTTTTGGCCCGGGAGTTTCCCACGGTCCAGGCCGCCGGCACGGAGATCATCAATCTCCAGGCCATTATGAATCTGCCCAAGGCCTGTGAGCATTTTATTTCCGATGTCCACGGGGAGCACGAGGCCTTCCGGCACATCTTGAATTCCTGCTCCGGCGTGGTGCGGGAGCGCATCGACGCCCTTTTTGGGAACAGCGTTTCCACCCCGGACCGGGACCAGCTGGCCACCCTGATCTATTATCCCAAGGACAAGCTGAAGCTGATCTTGCCCACCCTGCAGGACCCGGAGGAATGGTACCGCATTACCCTGCGGCGGCTGGTGGAGCTGGCACGGGCGGTATCCTCCCGCTATTCCCGTTCCAAGGTCCGCAAAGCCCTGCCTCCGGAATATGCCTATATCATAGAAGAACTGCTTCATACCCACTCGGAAGAGGTGGATAAACACGACTATTTTGAAAAAATCATTGCCACGGTCATTGAGATCGACCAGGCGGAGGGGCTGATCCAGGCCCTGGCGGGGCTCATTAAACGCATGGCGGTGGATCATCTTCACCTGGTGGGCGATATCTTCGACCGGGGGCCCCGGGCGGATGTGATTCTGGATGATCTGATGAATTATCACAGCGTGGATGTGCAATGGGGCAACCACGATATCCTCTGGATGGGGGCCGCCTCCGGAAGCCGGACCCTGGTGGCCACGGTTCTTTCCAATTCCATTCACTATAACAATCTGGAGGTGGTGGAACGGGGCTACGGCATCTCCCTTCGGCCCCTTTCCGTCTTTGCCAACGAGGTCTATAAGGACTGCGATGTTTCCTGCTTCACCGTTAAGCTGGCGGGTGAGGAGGCGGAGGCCTGCTCGGAGAAGGATAAACTCCTGTCCGCCCGGATGCACAAGGCCATCACGGTGATCCTTTTTAAGCTGGAGGGGCAGAAGATATTGCGGCACCCGGAATACGGCATGGAGGATCGGCTGCTGCTGGATAAAATCGATTATGAGCGCCGTCAGATTACCATTGGCGATACCACCTGGCCCCTGGCTGATGTGGATTTTCCCACGGTGGATCCGGCGGACCCCTATACCCTGACTCCGGAGGAAGATTCGGTGATCCGGCAGCTTACCGAATCCTTCCTACACAGCGAAAAGCTTCAGGCCCATGTGCGCTTCCTCTTCTCCAAAGGAAGCTTTTACAAGATATATAACGGCAATCTGATTTTCCACGGCTGCGTGCCCATGACCCCGGAAGGGGAACTCCTTTCCTTCCGGCTGGGGGGCAAGGAGCGCCGGGGCCGGAGCCTTTTCGATTATGCGGATAAATCGGCCCGGAAGGCCTATTACCTAAAGCCTGGCTCCCCGGAAAAAGAGGCGGGCATGGACTTCCTTTGGTTCCTCTGGGCGGGCCGCAACAGTCCCCTTTTCGGAAAGGACCGGATGACCACCTTTGAGCGGCGGCTGATCAGGGACGAGGCCGCCTGGGCGGAACCGAAAAATGCCTATTATCGGCTCTATCAGGAAAAATCCGTTTGCGAGATGCTGCTGGCGGAATTCGGCCTTTCGGGGCCCCATTGCCATATTATCAACGGCCATGTGCCGGTGAAGGCCGGCAAGGGGGAAAGCCCCATCAAAGGGGGCGGCAAGCTGATCGTCATCGACGGGGGTTTTTGCAAGGCCTACCAGGCCACCAGCGGCATTGCGGGCTATACCCTGATCTTCAATTCCCATTCCTACCGCATGGTGGCCCATCAGCCCTTTGCGGGCCGGGAAAAAGCCCTGCGGGAGAATTTCGATATCACCTCCACCCCGGAGGTCTTTGAAAGGCTGGAAAGCCGCATGAAGATACGGGATTCCGACATCGGACGGGAGCTCAAGGCCCAGGCCGATGAACTGAAAAAGCTACTCCAGGCCTTCCGGGACGGGGCGGTGAAGGAAGACCACCGGCGGTAGGAAAGACGGCAATAATATTGACAGTGTATTGACAACAGCCGAAATTTTGAATATGCTATAGGCAGGGAGGAGGTGCAATATGGCTACAACAAATTTGAATATTAGAACAGATAAGGAGATAAAAGACAAAGCGGATAAAATCTTCTCTGAACTTGGTCTTAATATGACCACAGCAATTAATATGTTTTTAAGAACCACGATCCGTGAAAATGGCATTCCCTTTGTTTTAAAGCTCGATGTGCCGAATGAGCTGACGGCCGCGGCAATTGAGGAAGGAAGGCAGCTTGCAGCCAACCGCAGTGTGAAGGGTTATACAAATATGGATGAACTTCGGGCGGCACTGGAAGCATGAGGTACGAAGTAAAATTCACAGCTCAGTTCAAGAAGGATTTAAAGCTGGCAAAAAAGCAAAACAAAGACCTTGATAAGCTCTTTGAGCTTGTTGAAATTTTGGCAAACGGAGAGAAGCTGGATGAGAGATATCGCGATCATGCTCTTTCCGGAGAGTATCAGGGAACGCGAGAATGTCATGTTGAACCTGACTGGCTTTTGGTGTATGAAATTCGAAACGACATTCTTGTATTGATGCTGTATCGTCTTGGCTCACATTCACAATTGTTTAAATAAGATTCCGTACAAGGTCTTTCAGCTGCCTTGAAGTGTGAATCATAACAGAACCTCCAGATATTGATTCAGGCGTTTGTCAATATGAAATTGTTTTGCATACTCCATCAGCCTGTGTAGGTTTTTAACTTTGCGGTGAGTGTATCTTTTAAGAGCGTCCTGTACAGACTGAATTTCCATCTCACTGCGACTGCGGATTATATCGCATAATGTTCTTTCTGGATTGTAGATAGTAACTTTATGGCCAAACGGAGTAGAAACCTCCGTGATTCCGAGATCAAAGAGTTCCTTTTTTACGGTGAAAACTTTTACTCCGTCCGCAGAAAGATGCGATGGATTGTAGCCTGTCTTAGCGGTTACGGAGTACTTAAGAGGTTCCCGGTCTGTCATGTCAAGCAGGAACAAAGCTGTATCATGAGAGTAAACCGTCTTGGGACAGCGTAGCTGAAGCAGATACAATTCATCCCGCCAGCACTCCTGAGAGCAGTACACGCCACGCCCGACTCGTTCGTATTCTCTTTTTTTGACATAATCAGCCAGTGTCGGTTTGGAAATACCTGCCGCGACAACTACGCTTGTAAGTAAAACGCCACCGTTTTTGTCTGCAATCTTATCTAACTCTTCAAATCGGTTCATTCTTTCTCTTCCTTTCACGCTAACATAATATCCGATATTAGCGCAAAAGTAAACCTCATTCATAACTATTTTAAAGGCGTTCTTCCCACCCATTCATAAATATTTAAAAAATAAACCAAAAATTATAAAAAACCTTGCAATTTCCCTTGATACGCCTTATAATCCAGCTTGGAGCAGTCTCTGCTTTCCCTTATTTTGGTGGAAGCAGACCCTTTGCATATGTAAAAAAACCGTTGCAGCACAAGGGAATTTCGGCATTTAAACCGATGAAATAACAAAGGTGAGCACAATGAAGAAAAAGATTATTTGCCTGCTGTTAATATTTGCCATGATATTTTCCACCCTGTCTCCCCTGGCGGAGAATTGGGGTTTTATAAAAGAAGCCTGGGCGGAGGAAACCGCCGAGGAAACTGCGGCTGAAACCACCCCGGCCCAGGAGACCACCGTCGCCGAAGAGACCAGCCCGGAGGAAAGCACCGGGGCGGAGGAAACCACTGCGGCAGAAGAGACAACGGCTGCAGAAGAAACATCTCCTGAGGAAACTATCGCTGCCGAAGAAAGCAGCCCGGAGGAAACCAGCGCCGCCGAAGAGACCACAGAAGCAGAAGAAACCACACCGGAGGAGACCACCCCGGCAGAAAGCGAACCCCTTGAAACCCAGCCGGCAGAGGAGAGCGATCCGGCAGAAGATCCCACCAATCCAGTTGAAACCCTGCCCATAGAAGAAAGCGACCCCTCAGAAGCCCCTATCCTTTCCCGAGAAGACCAAACCTGGTCTGCCCAGCTGGAGGAAGGCACCGTCACCATATGGGCGGAGGCCGGCACCTTCCCGGAGAATGCCACCCTTTCTGTTACCCCTGTGCCGCTGGCGGAGCAGTACAAGGTGGAGGCGTCACTGAGCGAAATCCGAGAAAAGGCGCCGAAAATCGCCTGCTCCTATACTTTTGATATTAAGATTCTGGATGCCCAGGGAAATGAGATTCAGCCCGCAGAAGGCAAAACCGTGAAGGTGAGCTTCGAACTGGCCCAGCCGCCCGCCGCCAACCTGACCCCTCAAGTCTATCATACTGACGGTGAATATAATACCACCGAACTCCCTGTGGAAACCGAAGGAGAAACAGTGACCGTGGAAACGGGTGGCTTCTCCTTCTTTACCGTGGAATTTACCTATGGGGAAAAGGAATATGTGCTGAAGGGCTACGGAGAGATTCTGCTGGCCGATCTTTTAGAGCAGCTGGGCCTATCCGGTGAGGTGGAATCCTGGGAAGTGTCCGATTCGTCCCTCTTTGACATCTTTTTAGGCAACCAGTATGGCGTTATTTATGAATATACGGAATTTGATTCCATCCCCCTCAACGATGGAGACATCCCTTGGCTTCTGTCCCTGAAGGCCTTTGATACCACGGAATGGCTGAAGGTGGTCATCGACGGAATCGAATATGAAATCGTTGTGACGGATGATAACACGACGCAGGGCGTCCCCGCTCCCTATACCGCTGATGGTACGGTGAAAACTTGGATGGACAATCTTCCTGCTGTGACAAATGATCCTATTACCAACTCTGTTAAACCGAAAAACATAAAGCAATCAACGAGTGATACTTCGGCCACAGACTTTGCGGCGGGTATGTCCCTATCCACCATTTTTATAGATACCAGAAAGATCGGCGGCAGTTCGGAACACCAAACTGCAGCAGCTTCTAATATAGATGATTGGCTGTTAGATACTAGTCTGAGCGGTATTCTTGTACGGGACGGCAATAAGGTCAGCTACAATACTCTGGCAGACGGCGCAGCTCAGGCTAAGCCGGGCGAGATATTGGAATTGAACGGCGAGCTGTTTTACTTTGTGTTTGAGGATGCGGCCATTCTCCCGGACGGCAGCCTGGCAGATTTAAAAATCACCTATTCCAATGCTAAGATTGCAGTGGATCAGCGATTGGGCGTGACCGGCGTTTCCGCGGGCGATCAGGGTTATAAGGGACTAATCAATTTGGTCAATGGAGCCAGCTTTGCCTATGGCGGTACAGATGTCCGTTATCTCGGTACTTTAACAACCACTGGTCCTAATAAACACCGTAGAATCGATGATGAACTTGATGGAACCGGAGGCAAAATCCTGCGGATTTGGGATAAAGCCGACCACAGTACTGGCTATAAAGATTACACAAATCCATTTTCTGATGCTCTTAGACAAGGAGCAATGGCCAATGCAGTGAAAGATACTGAAAACGACTATCCGCACATCACCCCCCCTAACGGAAGCGGAACGGAGACTCCCATTATTGGACATTCTCTGGATGCCACCTATCAGGTGATAACGAAAAGCGGTGAACCGGTCAATGGCACATTTATCTTCGCCATGGCGGGCATCAACCTGGATCGGGATCCCTATCGTCTTGCAGGCAATAATTATGCCAAGCCTTTGTGGTATTACGACAAGCTCGGCGTAGATTTAAACGGTAACGGGACAATAGAAGCAAACGAGTATCCATATAAGGAGTATCATTTCTTCTCCGAGGCCGTTTCTATCAATAGCGGCATGCTGTCCCAGTATATTTATGTGCGCCCCAATTCATCTGTTAAGGAAACGGATTCAAACGGAAATACGATTGAAAAAGGCGGAGATTATTACTATCCTCAGGTGGTTTTGGACAGTAATAAGCATATAAAGTTTATTGGCAATGCTGACGGGAATCATGATCCCAACTATAATGTCAATCCCCCTGTGCCTAATTCTGGGGGCAATGATACCACCTATTCCAGCGGCTTTGTTCTTCAGGGGGATGCCAAAAATGGTGTGAAAATTACAGCCGCCGGACATGGTGCGAGTGGTGCCACCATGAACACCCAGGTATTCTCTGCTAAGCAGATCTGGTATCGTTATATACACAATACCGGCCCTAATTGGTATATTCAAACCACCTCTGAAGGCAATCAGAATGGAAAGATGGATCAAACCGAAGAGAGTGAAAAGATGGTGTTAGATCCTAACGATCCAGATTATGGAACGGTTACGAAAGAGGATAGCACAATCTGTGACCCCGGTGCCTATGTTGTTCCGGAAGGCAAGAAGGTTACTTATACCATGTGGCCCGAGGAGGATTATCAAATTGCCAAGTTGGAGTACAGACTGGCAAACGGTCAACTGGCAGAGGTCAAATATAATGGGAACCCCCTTTCCACTATGCAACCCGGGCAGGAAGTCAGATTCAATGATGCTTCCGGGCAGGAATGTGTACTGAGTGCCTATGACGATAATGGGGTCACCAAATTTGATTTGGTGGTGCCCTATGCGCTCCACAACGAAGAGTTTTATGTACAATGGAAGCGCATCGATGCCTCGGTAACAGTAAAAAAGGTGACGCTGCCCGAAGAAAGCGGCAGCTTTACCTTCAAAATCAAAGCCAAAAAGGTTGAGAATGTATATACTTATGCTCCTGTAAAGCTTGGTTCCATTTGGTTAGACGAGGCTGCTACTGCGGCTGACCCTCAGGGTAATAAGCACTATGGTTGGTCTCCGGAGAGTGGTGTAACATATAACCATGCAAATGCGGACGCCATGGCTGCCTTGGTTCGCGAGATTTACTTAATGGAATATGTCACCGTCGCTGACGGCCAATATATGTGGAAAACCGATGTAACACTGTCGGGATTGGGTATTGATTATACCGGTGGGGACGCTGTATTATTTGTTAAGTTCGATCAACAAGCTAATGCGAGCATAGGGAATCAGCTTGAGCAGGCCCTGGATACAGGCTTCGGTGCCAGCCCCGTAGCTCAGGTAATTGAATTCTATTATCCCGGTATCACGATTACCCCTACGACCACTTACTGGGATTTTAATCAACCATCGGGATCCAATGCACAAACTAATCCACCTAATCCCGAGTGGTACGAATTTACCCTGAACAAGCAGGAAGGATGGGAGAAAAAACTCCTCATTGAAGACCAATACCAATATGAAGTCTATGAGAAAACGGAGTCCCTTGGCGACAGCTGGGAGCTGGTGAGCGTAGATGGTGTCTTAGGGGCCACTGGAGCCGTCGGCTTCCTGTCGGAGACTACTAACAGTGCCCCTGTCCATGTTTTCCTAAACCAGAAGAAGCCTTCGCTGACCGTCAAAAAGACCACCGAGAACAACGCTTCGGGTAGTTTCAACTTCACAGCCACATTTACCAAGCCTGCCCTCCCGGCCCAGTCCTATGAAATGAAGGTCACGGCCACGGTGAGGGAAAGAGAGATTACATATTCCTTTGAAAATGCCGGAGCTGCCTTCGCCGTGGATGGCATCAAAGTGCCGGACGGAACCTGCGGAGTCTTTTCCTACGGAATGATTGAACCCCTGAAAGACCTTTGCGATAAAATGCTGGGGCTTTCTTCCGGGTCTCCCAAAGCGATTACCCTCGGCACGGACAGCGGTGGCAAGATTGAAACAAGCGAGGATCAGTCCCTGGAAGCTTGGGCCGCGGCAACGAAGGCCACACAGATTACAAACCGAGAAAATGATCCTAACATAGCTATCCAGGAAGAGACGAAGGTTTATACCTATACCTTCCGGGCGGATGGAAAGCCAGCAGAAGTCACTACGGAGACATTCGCCCTGGCTAACGGAGGCAGCGAAACCTTCTCCAATCGTCCCGTGGGTATGACCTATGTGATTACCGAAACACCCCAGACGGGTTGGGAATTGTACAGCATTGACGGCGCTGTGGGCGCAGGTCAGGCGGCAGGAACCATGACGCCGGGCACGGACCTCACCCATACCTTCCACAACCGGAAGCTACCTTCCCTCACCGTAAAAAAGGATACGGAGAATAATGCGCCGGGCAACTTTGACTTTACAGTGAAATTCACGGAAGCAGAAGTGCTAGAACAGAATTATTCCCTAATAGCTAAAGCCATCATTACGAACGGTGAGGTAAGCTATGAATTTAAAAATAGCGGTAGCGTCTTTGCTGTGGACGGATGCGTTATCCCGACAGGTACCTTCTATTATAGAAAGAACCAGTGCCCGGATGCGGTTTGCAATATACTGCTTGGGTTGACAGCCTCCGCCTCCCCCGAACAGATTACTCTGGGAATCCTAAACGGTGAAGTTAGTACCGATGCAACAAAGTCCCTGCAGGAATGGGTAAGTAATCAACTGTCAGCAGATTCGGAGTTCACCGGGGAGAGTGATACATTCACTTATACTTTCCACGCTGACGAGCGTCCTTCTCAGCCTTATGCGTTGCCTACTGCATTTACTGACGCGACTTACGACGATACAGAAAAGCATTACACATTTACACTGGCAAATGGAGGAACCATTACCTTTCCTCGTCTGCCCTATAATGTTTCCTTTGAGGTCAACGAGATACTCCCGACGGGCGAGACTTGGCAACTGATTGGTAAGACGCTAAGTGTCTCATCGCCAACATCGGAAGGAGAAACCAGTATTTCCGGATCTATGACAGTGGATGAAACAGCCACCTTCACGAACCGAAAGCTTGTGGACTTGACCGTCTCCAAACCGTTACCGGCAACCAGGGTTCCCGGGATAGGTATTTCAAGTTTGAAATTACAATCACGACGAATCCGGGTCAAATACTGGAAATGGATATGAGTCATGCCACTACCCAATCGCCGGCTGGTGCAGGCACATCCAACCCGCCTAATGCGGCCACGGAATATAAATGGGCGCAGATTTTGCAGGCTAATACATATGATTCTGATAATAATGATAGTAATGGCCAGCAGGTAAAAACAGACGATACTACTGGCAGCACCACCATTACCGTTTACCTCCAGCACGGAGAGAAAGTAACTATTTCCGGCATTCCCTACGGTGCCAGCTACACGGTGACCGAGCTTCCGGGAAATTACAAGCCCTCGCTGGTGATTGATGGTGATGATGAGGCTACTAATTCTGGCGGCAGCGTCACGGACAATTCTCTTACGGAAGATACTATCCTCACCTTCACCAACACCCGGGATGGCATGATTCCCACGGAAATCCGTACCCGTCCCCTGATTGCCGGCATCATTTTACTGGCCATTGCCCTACCGGTGCTCTTTGGTGCCGGCGTGCCCCGTGGCCGGGTAGCCCTGGAAAAAGTCCCCGTGGAGGCCCATCGTGGAAGAAGCCGCAAACGCCAGAGCCGCCGCTAACCCCCCTGTAGAGGGCGAGGATGAAATTGTCATCCTGAGCGAAGCGAAGGATTCCATCCCTTCAGAGGACGCCCCTCAAACCCCTTCCCCCGGTAAGGAGGAGGGGGCCCCGGAGGGCCGGGTGGGGGCCGCCAGCCGCAAACGAAAAAAGGGCAAGGCCCCCCTCACCCCGGAGGAGCAGGCCAAGCGCAAAAAGCGCACTCGCCGCACCGCCATCCGGCTTACCTTGAAAATACTGATATACCCCCTCATCGCCTACCTGGTCCTGACCCTGGTCATCGGGGTATACCAGATCCACGACAATGACATGTTCCCTTCCTTAAGGGACGGAGATCTGGTAATCACCTACAAGCTGGTGGAAGGCTACTTTACCGGGGATGTGGTGATTTACGAGGCGGAGGGCAAGATCCATGTGGGCCGCATCTGCGCCGTGCCCGGGGACGAGGTCTATATCATGGAGGACGGCTATTATGAGCTTAACGGCTCCATCCCCCATGAGGACATTTACTACCCCACCAGATCGGGCAAGGGCCTAAGCTACCCTTACAAGGTACAGGAGGGCGAAGTATTCATTTTAGGCGATATGCGCCTGCAGGCCACGGATTCCCGGGCCCTGGGGGCCATATCCATAGAGCAGCTTAAAGGAAAGGTG
>CACZSB010000207.1 GCA_902783765.1 uncultured Lachnospiraceae bacterium | reverse complement strand
CGCCTCACAGAGAAAAAGCGCCCTAGCACGGCGCTGGCCGTAACCATTTACGGCCGGTATTACGATAATATCACCCCCTCCGGCGCAGGGGGACAACCCTTTCAGATCCATTATCTCAAGAAAAAAGGCCTCCCCGACGGAGCCAGTCTGGCTATTCCTGTTTATGCCTTTTTACTGCAGCAGCTCACCTTTGTTTTTTCCGCAGGACTGGTTTTTCTGTTCCTGAGTCATTATTTTGATGTCCCGGCCATACGGGTCACCGCCCATATCGGCCTGTTCTTTTATTCCCTGGTTCCCCTGGGCATTATCTTTTCCGCCCTTTTCCCCCGGGCCATGTGGAAGGTCATTATGCTGTTTCTCCGGGGCCTTTCCGCCCTTCATCTGGTGAAGGATCCCGAGGCCAAAGGGGACCGGATTATTCGTCAGCTCACGGAGTACAGTCAGGCCATCAATTACATCAATAAACATCGGCGGCTGTCCCTGGAAATGATTTTCCTTTCCCTGCTCTATCATATAGCCCGGACCAGCCTGCCCTATTTCATTTTAGCGGCCTTCGGCGCCCAGACGGATTATCTGACCACCACCGTGGCAACCTTCTATATTTACGCCGCCATCAGCATTATTCCCACCCCCGGCGGATCCGGGGCGGCGGAGGCGTCCTTTTACCTGGTGTTTTCCGGCTTGCCGGAAGCGGGCCTGGTTTTCTGGGCCATGCTGACCTGGCGCTTTTTCAGCGATTATATTTTCATTGGCAGCGGAATTCTGCTGACCTTCTTTGATTATCTTCATGACAGGATTCTGGCCCGCCGCGCCGCCCGGCGGGAAGCCCAGGAGAAAAAAGAAAAGAAATAAGGTGACTGCCCCGTCTGATTCAGTTTACGCCGGACTTTGCCCCCGCCCGTTGGGGTCTAAGGCCCGTCGCAGGCTGCCTGCCAGCATGGTAAAAGCCCCCATGAGCAGAGAAAGCACCAGGGCCGGGAAAAGGGTCTGGTAGGGATATAAATCCAGCACCGGCCAGGCCCCGGATAAAAGAGTGCCCAGGGAGGACTCCGGGGCGGGGATCCCCAGGCCGATATAGGCCAGGAAGGACTCTGTAAAAACAGCGGAGGGGATGGCCAAAAGGCCGGCGGTAATCAGACTGCCCCAGGAATTGGGCAGGATATGCCTGAAAATCAGCCGCCCGTGGGAGGCCCCCATGGTCCGGGAAGCCAGCACGAATTCCTGTTCCCGGCATCGAAGCACCTGGGCCCGGGTCAGCTGGGCAATCCCCACCCAGCCCCGCAGAGCCAGGGCCAGGATCATACTGAAGGCCCCGGATCCTAAGGCCATAATCAGCAAACTGGCGGTAACCACCCCGGGCAAAGCCCGGATGATTTCGCACAAACGCATCATCAGCAGGTCCGTCGTTTTTCCGAAATAACCGGCCACCGCCCCGTACAGGATGCCGAAGGCCAGTTCCACCGCCGCTGCCAGCAGCGCAATCATCAGGGTGGTGCGGGTGCCCCGCCAGAGCCGGGACCAAATATCCCGGCCCATCTGATCGGTACCCAGCCAGAAGCTCAGCTTCTCTTCCACCCCCATCAGGCGGTAATAATCCACCTTCACATCACAATATTCCAGGCCGCTTTCCGAGACCCGCCGGTTCATAACCTTCAGGATCGAGCCCGGGGGGTATTTTGTTTCATCCTCCAGCCAGTCCGCCCGCCTGTCCCGCAGGATCCGGCTGCCGTCGGCTATGCCCAGCCCCTTCAAAAGGGGGATGCGGGGGGGCATGTTGCTCAAATAGGTGCCGTCCGCCAAAATCTGCTGTTCCCGGTAACCATAGGGGCTCATGGCCGGCCCCAATATGGCCAGAAAAAGAATCAGTAAAAAGAGAATTCCGCCGCCCCGGAAAACCGGGTCTTTTTTCAAGCGACTAAGCTTTTCTTTAGTGCTCACGGTGACCTCCTCCCAGCCGTATCCGGGGGTCCATCAGGCCATAGGAAATATCCGTAATCAGCACGGTCAGCAGGTGGATCAGGGCATAAAAAATCAGAACTGCCACGGTAAGGGAATGGTCCCCCGCTTGGATGGAACGGGTCAGCAGGCCTCCCACCCCCGGGATATTAAAGATTTTCTCCACCACCAGGGAGCCCGCCAGCACGTTGGTAAACATGGGCACGATCACCGGCATCAGGGGCACCATGGCATTGCCCAGGGCATGGCGGTGCAAGGCCTCCTTTTCCGTCAGCCCCTTACAGCGGGCCAGCAGCATGTAATCCGAAGACAGATTCTCCAATAGTTCCCCCCGCAAATAACGGCACAGGGTAGCCATGGGATAAAAGCTTAAAGCCAGCACCGGCAAAATCAAAGAATAAAGCTGTTCCCCGGGGCTGCCCAGGGGCCGGTAAGCAATGGCAAAAAGTCCGCTGCGGTAGCCCAGCAGGGACTGAAGCAGGGAAGCCATCACAAAGGAGGGAATCGACAGGGCCAGAATCACCATGCCGTCTGTCAGCCGGTCCTGCCCCCGCCGAAAGGTATTAAGGGCAGCCCGGGAGCCCGCCAGCATCCCCAGGGGAAAGGCCAAAAGAAGGGAAAGCATATTCAGCACCAGGGTTACGCCGATACGCTCCCCGATCACCTGAAAGACCGGCCGCATGGGCTCGATTTTTAGGGAAACGCCCCAATCCCCCTCCAAAAGACGGCCCATATAGCGCAGATATTGCCGGTAAATGGGCTGATCCAACCCGTATTTTTCCTCCAGCATCTGGCGCATGGCGGGACTTAATTCCGGATCGTCGAAGGGGGAGCCCGGCATGAGCCGTATCACAAAAAACCCCAATGTCAAAATGACAAAGAGGGTCAGCAGCATCATACCCCCACGGCGCAGAATATATTTTCCCACAAAAAGGACCTTTCCGAATCAGCGGGTCTCAAGCTCCGCCAGCCAGGGCTTGAAGGTGAAGCCCAGAGAAGGACTGGGCATGGCCAGAGGCAGCTTCAGCGCCGGGCTGACCAGATACTGAAAGCTGGATTCATAAAGGGGAATGGTCAGACGGTTTGTAAGAGCTTCCCGCTCCATCTCACCCGCCAGATAAACATTGTAGCTCCGATCATTTTTGATTCGGGGCTCCGTATCCTGCCGGGCAATCACCTCATTGATATAGGCATTGCCATAGGGCGCATTGGCCTGGGCCCAGTAGGTTTCGCTGTAAACATCCAGCACATTAAAGGGACTGTTGTCCGTCACCTCCCGGCTCCAATTGGAAAGAGCCAGTTCGTAGGAATCGGGATTCTCCCGGAAGGCCTTCATGGTGCTCAGCCGGGTTTTGTTGGGCACCGGATCAATAATCAGCTCAAAGCGATCCGTCCCGAAAACCTCCCCCAGCTTCTGCTGAAGAAACAGGGCGCAGGTATTCATTTCCGCATTTTCTGCGGAGATCAGCAGATGCAGGCTCAGCTTGCCGCTTAGGCCCTCCTCCGCCATGGCCTTCTCAAAAAGGGTCCGGGCCTTTTCCGGCTGATAGCTCTCTTCTATCTTTTCCCGGTAGGCTGCCGCCACCTCCGTATCCTTAAAATATAGGCCCTGCTCCGGGTCTGCCAGCGCCGTGTCGGGAATAATAAAATTGGCCGGCGTGCCCGCGGTCAGTTTGGCCAGGGCCACCCGGTCCACACCGTACCAAAGGGCGTCCTTAAAATTCTGATTATCCAGGAT
>CACZSB010000206.1 GCA_902783765.1 uncultured Lachnospiraceae bacterium | reverse complement strand
TCCGGGAGGAGGACAGCCAGTAAAACAGGCCGAAGGTCAGTTCAAATACCAGGGACACCAGGGCCGCCTTGGCCACTTCCCCTTCTATGGCCCGGTCGATCACATATTGCAGCACCAGGCTGATGAACACCACCAGGGCCGAGGTGATAACGGCTAAAATGCCTGTCCAGATAAATTCCGCCTTATGTTTCTTAAAATACTCTTTCATGGGTTTTTCCCTCCTGTTTTGTCTTTGTGCCCATAGCGTAAAGCCTTGGGTAAAGCCCATGTCAATAGGGTGTTTTAAAAAACTTTTTCGGCTTTTTTTTAAAAAACCTTGGGTCAACCCAAGGTTTTGAAAGAGTAGATGCCGAACTGGACTTCCAGTTCTCCCTCCCGATCTATTATATTCATGTCCGTGGATTCCCGGCTCCGGACAATCCGCTCTGTTTTGACGGCAGAGACATTCTCCCAGCCCAGCTTTTTCAGGTCGGCGAAAAAGCGTTTTTCATCCGGATAATCCAGATCCCTTTGAAACACCAGCGCCTTGGCGCAGTCCAGACGGGCCCGGGGCTGTGCGTGGGGATACAGTTTCAGGGCTTGGCCCAGATAGACCCCGTCGTAATCCTGCCAGAAAATATAATCCATGGCCTCCTGAAAGGGTGCTTTTTCGATATCCCCGGAATAGAACAGGGTTTCCCGGGGAAACAACTCTTCCTGAAAGTATTTAACGATGGAGTCATCCTGTTCGATATGCACGAACAGCCGGGCCTCCCGGGGCATGGAGCGAAGAATGGCGCTGACCAGGAAACTGGAAGATTCCCCGGAAATCAGGATGTTTTCGGCCCCCCGGCAGTTTTTCCCTGCCACTTCGGCGCATTTTTGATACAACTCCCGGATATTCAGCACATAGCTGCCATCATTATTCCGGACATAATCTTCTATCATCCCGGATATTTCCCCGGTAGTATGCTGCACAGGGGCGTCGGGCAGGGGCCTGTCTGCCACAATGCCGCGCCGGATGAAATAGCGCCGTCCACAGTCCGGGCAAAGCAGTTCCCCGCTCATAATCTCATTATGCAATAGCTCCGGCTTTTCCACCTCCAGGGCTTTATGGCAATCGGGACAGCGTAAGCGGCCGATAAAACTTAGAGCCACGCCTCTTTTATAGGAAAAGGCCTCCTCCGCTCCCTTCAGCCTGCCTTCAATCAGCCGGTTCATTTCCTCCAGCCGCTTGATTTCCGCCCGGTTCTGCTCCAGCTTTTCCTGAAAGCGGGGGGCAAAGGAGCCGGAGCCGGAAAGGGAATTCGCGGAAAACATGGTCTGAAACAAGAGATAGGCCCGCATCTCATCCAGCTTGAAATTCATGCTTTTCAGCAGCAGGATATTGTCCATTACCTCATTGTCTATCTCGGAAAACACATATTGGGTATTCTCCTTTAAGGGCGTCAGCAGCCCCTCCGCCATATAATGTCGCACGGCATCCACCGTCACCTGATGCTTTTTTGCAAATTCACCGATTTTCATCACTTAATCCTTTATTCTGTTTACACCCATTTTATAATATCCCAAGGCCGCGTTACCAAATGGGTGGCGCCCGCTCCGGTCAATTCCTCTGCGCTTCCGTAACCGTACAAAACACCGATAGAAGCCAGTCCGTTGGCCTGGGCCCCCTGCACATCCTGCTCCCTGTCGCCAATCATAACGGCGCTGCCCGGATCCGTAATACCGGCGCGGGCCAGGGCGTAAGCAATCACATCGGCCTTCTTCGATCGGCTGCTGTCCATGGTGGCCCCGGCAATCAGATCAAAATAGGAAGCCAGGCCGAAATGCTCCAAAATCTGCACGGCAAAAACCTCCGGTTTGGAGGTGGCCACCAACAGGCTTTTGCCCCCGTCCTTTAATTGCTGCAATAAGGCCGGGATGCCTTCATACACTTCATTTTCAAATAAACCCTGCTTTTTGTAATATTCCCGATAATAGTTTACCGCCTGCTCACTTTCCGTCGGAGAAAAATGATAAAAGCGCTCAAAGGACTCCCACAGGGGCGGCCCGATAAAGGGATACAGGGCTTTTCGGTCGGAAACGGAAATACCGAACTTTCCCAGGGCGTAGCGGACCGCCTCGGTGATCCCCAGCCCCGGATCCGTCAAGGTGCCATCCAGGTCAAATAACAGGTATTTGTACAATTCACAAATCCTCCAGATATTTGTTAAACAAGTACATTTTGTAATCCTCTCCACAACTATTTATTCCAACCCGCTGCCGTCAAAGGCGGGGATGGCTTCTTCCCCGGCCGAGGAAGGATCCTGGACATAGCCCTCCTCCAGAGAGGAAAAGGAGAGATAATTCCACACCCGGTCAAATTCTTCCGGAAGAAGGGTGCGTTTCAGGGAAGGATATGCGTCCATGGCGCCGGCTTCCACCAACGCCCGGATAGGGGTATATTGTCCCAGCAAACTGAATAAAAAACTGTCCCCCGGGAGATGGTCTTCCAACGTGTCAATCACGCCCAGGCTGTTTTCGATAAAACCGGGCAGAATCAGATGGCGAATCAGGACGCCTTTTTTGAGTATGCCTTCGGAATCCATTTCCCAGGGCCCGGTCTGGCGAATCATCTCCTGTACCGCCGCCAG
>CACZSB010000205.1 GCA_902783765.1 uncultured Lachnospiraceae bacterium | reverse complement strand
GGCCTGGAGAGAGGTCTGCGCCTTTGGGATCCGGGCGGGCATTCCCCTGCCTGCCATGACCGGCGCCCTGCAGTATTTTGACGGATATACCTCGGAGCGGCTCCCGGCCAATCTCCTGCAGGCCCAAAGGGATTACTTTGGCGCCCATACCTATGAGAGATGCGACCGGCCCAGAGGCGAGTTTTTCCACACCAACTGGACGGGACGGGGGGGCGATACCGCTTCCTCCACCTATACTGTATAAATATGCCGGAGGGAACATGGATATTTTCAAGATTGCCAGAAGCGAAAAGGGCCTGAGCAAAAGTGAGATTAAGGAGACGCTGGTTCAATCCCTGGAGGGAAGGGAGCTGAAAAATGTCCTGATACTGCCCCCGGATTTTACAAGATTCCATTCCAATGCAGGCTTTATTACCAATTTTTATTATCATTACCTGACGGATCTGGGCTGTCAGGTGGATCTGCTGCCCACCCTGGGCACCCATGTTCCCATGACCAGGGAGCAGACGGAGGGCATGTACGGGGATATTCCCTTTGAATGCTTTATTCCCCACAACTGGCGCAAGGATGTGGTGAAATTGGGGGAAGTGCCCCCGGAGTACATGGAGCGGATCAGTGAAGGCAGCTGGAAGGAGGCGGTGGAGGTTGAAATCAACAAGCTGGTGATGGACCCCCGCTACGACCTGATCATCTCTCCGGGCCAGGTGGTGCCCCACGAGGTAGTGGGCATGAGCAATCATGCCAAAAATCTTTTTGTGGGAGCCGGCGGAAGCTCCATGATCAACAGCAGTCATATGGTGGGAGCGGTGTACGGCATGGAAAGGATTATGGGGCGGGCGGACACGCCGGTCCGGGCCATTTACGATTATGGCTTAGAGCATTTCCTGAAAGACAGGCCCATTCTGTTTGTGCTGACGGTCACCACGGCGCCAAAGGGGGATATCCTGACCCACGGGCTGTTTATCGGAGAGGACAAGACCTGCTTCAGGGAGGCGGTCAAGCTGGCCCGGGAGAAGAATATCGATTTTGTGGAACAGGGCATCAAAAAATGCGTGGTATATCTGGATCCCGCCGAGTTTAAGAGCACCTGGCTGGGGAATAAGGCGGTTTACAGGACCCGCATGGCCATTGCGGACGGCGGCGATCTGATCATTCTGGCCCCCGGCATTGAGCGCTTCGGGGAGGATGCCGCAGTGGATGCCCTAATCCGGAAATACGGGTACAAGGGAACGTCCCGCACCATGGAAAGCCTGAACAATCAGGATTTAAGGGAGAATCTAAGCGCAGCGGCGCACCTGATCCACGGTTCCTCCGAAGGACGCTTTCGCATCATCTATTGCGTGAAGGACATCAGCCGGGAGGAAATAGAGAAGGTCGGGTATCAGGCGGCGGATTATGATGAAGTCATCTTAAAATTCGACCCCCAAAAGCTCCGCTACGGCTATAATACGGTGGAGGGGGAAGAGATATATTTCATCCCTAACCCGGCCCTGGGGCTGTGGATCAACAAGGAGAAATTCGGCGGCTGAGGCCCGAATCCACTTGCCTCTATCTATTTCCGATGTTACAATAAAAATGCGGCAAAGGAGGCAGGGCTTCATGAGCGATATTCTGATGATCGGCATTGCCGGCGGTTCCGGCAGCGGTAAAACTACCCTCACTCAAAACCTGGTGAGTCATTTCGGGGATCGGATTGCCGTGGTGCATCACGACAATTATTATTACTCACACCACGATATGACATTTGAAGAACGTTGTCAGCTGAATTATGACTGTCCTGAAGCCTTCGAAAACCGGTTGATGGTAGAACAGCTCAGCCTTTTGAAAAAAGGCCGCAGCGTGGAATGCCCTGTATACGACTACGCTATCCATGACCGGGTGGAGGAAACTGTTACCGTCCTGCCCAAACCCATTATCATTGTAGAGGGAATCCTGATATTTGCGGAGAAAGAACTGGCGGACCTTTTGGATATTAAGATTTTTGTGGATACGGATGCGGACATCCGTCTTGCTCGCCGGATACGCCGGGATATCCGGGATAGGGGCCGGACCGTGGAAAGCGTCATCGATCAGTGGCGCAAGACCGTCAAACCCATGTATGAGACCTATGTGGAACCCACCCGGAAAAAAGCGGATATCATTGTCCCCGAAGGGGGCAAAAACGTGGTGGCTTTGGAAATGATTCTGGGCCGCATAGAAAAACATTTGACCTGAGAAGACACGGATTATTCCGGAAAGAGGTTGGTTTTCCTGCTTTCCCCCGAATTTTCCTGCAGTTTTCCGGATTTTTCCCGAATTTTTCCTGAAATATCAAAAACTCCTTGACAGTCTTAAATTCCTTTGATAGTATGAAGATTGCGCTATTGTGGGCAATTGGCCTTTTTTTGCCCTTTCGGACAGCGCAATTCTATCAGGGGAGAAGCGTCTATGGAGAAGAACAGAATGCATCCGGTAGCCTCCGGCAGGAACATGCGCATGACCTACTCAAGACAGAGAGAGGTGCTGGAACTGCCGAACCTCATCGAGATCCAGAAGAAGTCCTATGAATGGTTCCTGGATGAGGGACTGCGGGAAGCCTTTAATGACATCTCGCCTATTTCCGATTTCAGCGGAAATCTGAGCCTGGAGTTTGTGGACTTCAAGTTCTGTACGGACGAAGCTAAATACACCATTGAAGAATGTAAGGAACGGGACGCCACCTATGCGGCCCCCCTTAAAGTAAAAGTAAATCTGGTCAATCACGAGACCGGCACCATTCGGGAGCATACCATTTTTATGGGTGATATGCCTCTGATGACGGAGACCGGTTCCTTTGTGATTAACGGCGCCGAGCGGGTTATTGTATCCCAGCTGGTTCGGTCCCCGGGCATTTATTACAGCCTGGACCACGATAAGCTGGGAAAGGCCCTGTATGCCAGTCAGGTGATTCCCAACCGGGGAGCATGGCTGGAATACGAGACCGACTCCAACGACGTGTTCTGGGCTCGGGTGGACCGGACCCGGAAGGTCCCGGTGACGGTGTTGATCCGGGCTCTGGGTATCGGCACCAATGCCCAAATCTTGGAAAAGTTCGGTGAACTCCCCCTGATTAAAGGCAGTTTGGCCAAGGATGTGGCCACCAGTGTGGATGAAGGCCTGCTGGAATTATATAAGAAGATCCGCCCCGGTGAGCCTCTGTATGTGGACAATGCCCGGAGCCTCTTCGAAACCATGCTTTTTGACCCCCGCCGCTATGATCTGGCCAAGGTGGGACGATATAAATACAATAAAAAGCTTCAGCTGCGCCGCCGCATCAGCGGCAAGGCCCTGGCGGAGGACGTAATCAATACCGACACCGGGGAAATCGTGGCCCGGGCCGGGGAAGTCCTGAACGAGGAACGGGCAGACCAGGTCCAGAACTCCGGCGTGGAAGCCGTAGTGGTGGATGTGGACGGCACCCCCGTTAAGGTGCTGACCAACCGTACAGTGGACATGAGCGGCTATGTGTCCTATGATCCGGCGGAATACGGGGTCCGGGGCCTGGTGTATTATCCGGCGCTCATGGCCTTCCTGGAAGCCTATCCCGGGGAGGAAGAGCAGAAGGAGATGCTGCCCCGGAGCCTGCGGGATCTCATGCCCAAGCATGTGACCCGGGATGATATCTTCGCCTCCATCAGCTACTGCTGCGGTCTTCAGTTCGGTCTGGGCAGCTGCGATGACATTGACCATTTGGGCAACCGGCGGATCCGGGCTGTGGGCGAATTGCTGCAAAATCAGTACCGCATCGGTCTTTCCCGTCTGGAACGGGTGGTGCGGGAGCGCATGACCACCCAGGACCAGGAGGATATTACCGCCCAGTCCCTGATTAACATCAAACCCGTGACGGCGGCGGTGAAGGAGTTCTTCGGAAGCTCCCAGCTGTCCCAGTTCATGGACCAGAATAACCCCTTATCCGAGCTGACTCACAAGCGGCGTCTCTCCGCCCTGGGTCCCGGCGGTTTATCCCGGGATCGGGCCGGTTTCGAGGTCCGGGATGTGCATTATTCTCATTACGGCCGTATGTGTCCCATTGAGACCCCGGAAGGTCCCAACATCGGTCTGATCAACTCCCTGGCCACCTATGCCCGGATCAACGAGTACGGCTTTGTGGAAGCTCCTTACCGGATTGTGGACAAGACCGACCCCGCCAATCCCCGGGTCACCGATGACGTGATTTATCTGGCGGCGGATGAGGAAGATAATTACATCGTGGCCCAGGCCAATGCCAGCCTGGACAGCGAGGGTCATTTCACCACCCAGAGTGTGACCGGCCGCTACAAGGACGAGACCAGTCAGTATGACAAGACCCGCATCGACCTGATGGATGTGTCTCCCAAGATGGTCTTCTCCGTGGCCACCTCCATGATTCCCTTCCTGGAAAACGACGACGCCAACCGGGCCCTGATGGGTTCCAACATGCAGCGTCAGGCGGTGCCGCTGATGGTGACGGAATCCGCCATCGTGGGCACGGGTATGGAAAACAAGGCGGCGGTGGACTCCGGTGTCTGCGTGGTGGCGGAAGAGGACAGCAATGTGCTGTATGTTTCCGCTGATAAGATCGTGGTGAAGCTGGATGACGGCAATGTGAAGGAATACCCGCTGGCTAAGTTCAAGCGCTCTAACCAGAGCAACTGCTACAACCAGAAGCCCATTGTCAATAAGGGCGAGCGGGTGAAGAAAGGGGATGTGATTGCCGACGGTCCCTGCACCAGTGGCGGCGAAATCGGCTTGGGCAAGAACCCCCTGATCGGCTTCATGACTTGGGAAGGCTATAACTACGAGGACGCGGTGCTCCTTAGCGAGCGTCTTTTAAAGGATGATGTTTAT
>CACZSB010000204.1 GCA_902783765.1 uncultured Lachnospiraceae bacterium | reverse complement strand
CCCCCTCCCGTGGCGATCACATGAGCGGAAAGGGCCCCCAGCCGGGCCAGAATCCGGGTTTCCGCCTGACGGAAGGCTTCTTCCCCCCGGGCCTGTATATAGTCGGCGGGACTTTGTCCCAGCGCCTTTTCCACTTCTTCGTCGGAATCCAGGAAAGGACGGCCCAGCTGGGCCGCCAGGGCCCGGCCCAGACTGCTTTTTCCGCAGCCGGGCATGCCGATGAATATGATATTTTCCCTTTGCTTTTGCAAACGGGGCAGCAGGGACTCTCCGGCGGCCCGGGGATCATCGCACAATCCCCAGCAGGCTGCGCTGGCCGCTCCCTGAGCCGCCAGCATGGGAAGCCCACCGAAGGCTGGAATTCCCCGGCGCTCCGCTTCCATAATCAGGGCGGTTCGGGCGGGATTATAAATCAGATCCAGCACTCCCTTAAGCGCCGGCAGCTCTGATAGAGACAGGGGCAGCTGTCCGTTTAGGGGATACATTCCCAAAGGGGTGGCGTTGACCAAAAGAGCCGCCTGTCGGTGGTGGGAGAGATTTTCGTAATGATCTGGTCCCCGGCGGGAAATAATCACCGTTTCAAGACCGTACTCTTCCAGCACTGCCTTCACCGTCATGGCGGCGCCGCCACTGCCCAGAATCAGGGCTTTTTGTCCCGCCAGGCCGGGCAGGAGGCCGCTTTGTTCCAGCAGAAATGAAAAGCCGGCGTAATCGGTGTTTTCGCCCCAAAGGGAGCCGTCTGCCTGTTGCACAATGGTATTGACGCTGCCTGTCTGCTGTGCCCGGGGAGAGAGGGCCTGAAGATAGGGGATCACCGCCTGCTTATAGGGGGTGGTCACATTCAGCCCCTGAAAGGCCCGGCTTTCCAAAAAGGGGCCCAAATCCCCCGGCTCCTTCTCAAAAAGCCGGTACTCATAATCCCCTAAAAGCCCGTGGAGGGCAGGGGACCAGCTATGGGAAAGCAGCCGGCCCAGCAGGCCAAAGGGCTTCATGCCTCCTCCAGCAGCCGGCGCTGATAATCCCGACTCAGCTTCAGCAATAGCTCATAAAGCTTTCGGGCGTAGGGCACCAGCTCCGCTTCGCAGCGGATGTCCACGGAGGCCAGCAGAAGCCGTTCCCGTTCCTTGTCCAAAATAGGCCGATTATGGGCTGCTTTATACTGAGCAATCTCTCCGGCCAGGTGCATCCGTTCTTCGAAGGCTCGAATCAGGGCCCCGTCCGCCCGGTCTATTTCTTCCCGTAATTCCTTCAGATCCTTCATCCTTCTTGCTCCTTTGTCAGCAGGGCGTCCAATATGGCTAGGGCGCCGGCGGCCTCCACCACCGGAAGAGCCCGAGGCACATAACAGCTGTCATGACGGCCCCGGACACTAAGGCGAACGTCTTCTTTTTTCTCCAGATCCACGCTGTCCTGGGGCAGGGAAATACTGGGGGCCGGCTTCAGGGCCACCCGGAAGACCAGAGGCATACCATTGGACATGCCCCCTAAAATGCCGCCGCAGTGATTACTTCGGGTGATTACCCGGCCCGCCTCCATATAGAAGGCATCATTGGCCTGGGAGCCCCGCATGGCGGCCAGGCCGAAGCCATCTCCGAATTCGATGGCCTTCAGGCCGGGAATGGCAAAGGCCGCCCCGGCGATACGGTTTTCCAGGCCCCCGAAGGGATGATCCCCCAGGCCCACAGGCAGTCCGTGGATTTGGCATTCGATGATCCCCCCCAGGGAATCCCCCGCCGCCTGGGCCCCCTGAATGACTTCCGCCATTTTCTCCGGAGCCTGGCCGCCCAGGGAAAGAATACGGGCCTGAATCTCAATGCCCTGTTTTTCCAATATTTGCAGAGCAATGCCCCCTGCCACACAAAAAACGGCGGTCATCCGGCCGGAGTATTTGCCGCCGCCGGCGGGAATGCGCCCCTCCCGGACATAAGCCGGATAATCCCCGTGGCCGGGCCGGGGCACCGGCCCCATGGCGAGATAATCCTCCCTCCGGACGTCCTGATTGGCTATGCGGGCCTCCAGCCGGCCTCCCCGCAGGCAATCCCGTTCATCCACGCCTGCGGTAAAACAGATTTGATCTTTCTCCCTTCGGGGGGTACTGCCGGGGAAAGCGGCGGGCGCACGCCGGGCCAGAAAGGTATCCAGGGCCGCCCGGTCCAGGGGAAAGCCCTCGGGCAGGCCCTCCATTTGAAGCCCCATCCAGGGCTCGTGGGAGCCGCCCCAAAGACTCAATTTTATAATATGGCCGAAGCTGGGTCCCATATTTATATCCTTTGCAGATTATGAAAATCCTCCCAGAAGCCCTGATAGGATTTATTGATGCAGCTTTCGTCATCCAGGGTCACAGGCCCGGAGGCGGCACAGGCGGCCACCGCCGCCGCCATGGCCAGGCGATGATCCCCCTGGGTTTTCACATGGCCTCCCTGGAGGGAAGCACCGTAAATCAAAATGGAATCTTCCTTGGTCTCCGCCCGGACGCCCAGGGCTTCCAGCAGGGCTACGGTGCCCTGCAGCCGATCCGACTCCTTGTATCTCAGGCGGCCCGCCCCGCGAAGCAGGGTATTTCCCTGGGCACAGGCGGCGGTGACGGCCAAAACAGGCACCAGGTCGGGAATATCAGCGGTATTGAAAATCCCCCCCTTCAGCTGGCCGCCCCGGAGAGCAATCATGCCCTTCTCCGAAGCGCTTTCCGCACCCATGGCGCAAAGGATTTCCACAATGGCTTTATCCCCCTGAAAGCTTTCCGGGTCCAGGCCCTCCACCACAATGCCCTGGGGGGATAGGGCCCCCATGCAGAAAAAGGCGGCGGCAGCGGAATAATCGCCCCCGGCTCTAAATTCCTCCGGCAAATGGGGCCGCTGCCCCCCTTCAATCCAGTAAAAGGGGTCAAAAACCAGGGACAGGGGACCGCCGTCCGCCCCCTGGGGTGCCGGCTTGGACAGTTCGCTGCGTTCTAAAACCAGGCCCGTCAGCTTCATGATTTCCTCGGTGAGCTGCACATAGGGCTGGGATTCCATGGGCCAGTTCACCCGCAGTACGCTGCTTTCCCGCAGCAGGGGCAGGCCCATCAGCAGGGCAGAAATAAATTGCGATGATACATCCCCGGGGAGGCGGAACAGGCCCCCGTTCAGCTGGCCCGAGGCATAAAGCCGGGGCCCTTCTGTGCGGAATTGCATGCCGTGGGCGCTCAGACAATTGATTAAAGGCTCCAGGGGCCGGGAAATCAGGCTCCCGGTCCGTTCAAAGCAAAGGGGTTTGTTCAAAATCCCCGCCAGGGGCAATAAAAAGCGAAGGGTGGCGGCGCTTTCTCCGCAGGGCAGGCAAAGAGGGGTGGTGTCGCTTAGGGGGGCGGCGAAGGCCTGACTCTTTAAGGGGGTGACCCGAATCGCCTCCGCCGTCTCCAGAATCTCGGCCCCCAGAACCCGGAGACAGGCTATCATGGCCGACACATCCTCACAGGCGCCCCGCCGGCGGATCAGCACCGGCTTTTCACCCAGGGCCGCCAGCAGCAGCAAACGCTGGAGTTCCGATTTGGATGAGGGAATGGGAACCAGGCCGCTGCGGGGTCCGGCTTCGATGGTATAGCTCATAATACACCTCCGGCATTCAGCCATTCTTTCACTTGGGGGATGGGGACGGGAATCAGACGGCAGACCCCCAGGGCCTCCGGGACCACCAGGTTCAGGCGGCCGTCCCGGACTTTTTTATCGGCGGTCATCAGCGGAAGAATCACCCCTGCCGAAAAGCCGCATTCCTGAGGCAACTTATATTTTTTCAAAAGCTTCAGCAGCCGGAGCAAATCTGCCTCCGGCAGGAGGCCCCGGGCACAGGCGGATCGGCTTATCACCGCCATACCCGCCGCCACGGCCTGTCCGTGGGCCAGGGTATAGCCGCTCAAAAACTCCATGGCATGGCCAAGACTGTGGCCCAGGTTCAGCAGCTGCCGGGGTCCCTTTTCCAGAGGATCTTCCCGCACCAGTTTATCCTTTACCAGCAGGGCCCGGAGAATCAATTCCGTGGGAAGCTGATCCGGGTTTGCCTTTTCCAGCAAATCAAATATCAGGGGGTCCCCCAGCAGGCCGCATTTGATAATCTCTCCCAGACCGTTTTGAATCTCCTCCGGGGGCAGGGTCCTCAGACAGTCCGGGTCCGCCAGTACCAGAACAGGGGGATAAAAGGCCCCCGCCAGATTTTTCCCGGCTTTTAAATCCACCCCGCACTTGCCCCCCCAGCAGGAATCCGCCATGGCCAACAGGCTGGTGGGCAGCTGAATCAGGGGCATGCCCCGGCGATAACTGGCTGCGGCAAAGCCCCCCAGATCGCCGCTGACGCCGCCCCCCAGAGCCAATAAAGGATGGGAACGTTCCAGCTGATCTGCGGCCAGCTGCTCCAGGATTTTTCCGTAAGTTTCCAAATTCTTAGAGCGCTCCCCCGGGGGAAAAACAAATACGGAAACGGAAAAATCGGCCCTTCGCAGGGCGGTGAGCACCTGGGGCCCGTACAGGGAAAAAACCCTTTCGTCAGACACCAGGGCAGCCTTCCCCCGAAAGCCCCGTTCTTTCAGAATCATCCCGACCCGGTCCAAAAGGCCCGGCTCCAGCAGGTAGGATTCCGGCGGCAGCAGGGATTCTTTTTTCATGGATTCAGAACCTCCCGCAGGGCCCGAATCTTTCCGGCCAGCTGTTGGAAATCCTGGGGCCTAAGGGCCTGATCTCCGTCGGAAAGGGCCTGGTCCGGGTGATTATGTACCTCGATCAGCAGGCCGTCTGCACCGCAGGCCGCCGCCGCTAAGGCCATGGGGGGCACCAGATCCGCCCGTCCCGTGGCATGGCTGGGATCCACCAGCACCGGCAGATGGCTTAGTTCTTTCAGTAAAGGAACCGCCGCCAGGTCCAGGATATTCCGGGTATGGCCGTCAAAGCCCCGGACCCCCCGTTCACAAAGGATCACCTGGCTGTTTCCCTCGGACATAATATATTCCGCACTGGATAATAATTCGTGGAGGGTGGCGGAAAGCCCCCTTTTGAGCAGCACGGGTTTTCCGAAACGCCCCAGTTCCTTTAACAGCTCGAAATTTTGCATATTGCGGGCCCCCACCTGGAGAATATCCACATCCTCAAAGAGGGGCAGCTCCCGAATCCCCATGATCTCGCTGACCAGGGGCAAGCCCGTCTCCTGCCGGGCCAGCTTCATGAGTTCCAGGCCCCGGGGCCCCAGCCCCTGGAACTCATGGGGGGATGTCCGGGGTTTAAAGGCGCCGCCCCGAAGCACATCCGCACCGGCGGTCTTCACCGCCCGGGCAATCTCCAGAATCTGCTCTTCGCTTTCCACGGCGCAGGGCCCTGCCATCAGCAGAAAGCGGCCCCCGGGATTTAGTATGATGTCCATTACAT
>CACZSB010000203.1 GCA_902783765.1 uncultured Lachnospiraceae bacterium | reverse complement strand
CCAGTACCCTTCCGCCTGCAAAACCAGCCCCTCCGTAAGGATCATATTTCCGTCGTTATCAAGTACCAAATCAAGGCCGAACAGATCATGGTAAAACTGCCGGGACCTTTCAATATCCTTGACGACAATCAGCACATTTTTCAGCTTCATCACCCATCACCCTTCTTATTAACTGAACCGGGAGCCGTTAAACTTCCTCTTCCTGTTTATTTCGCAGGTATTCCATAGCCTCTTTGTATAAGGGATACTTTTTGAAGCGGCGGCCGTTCAGTCGATTTGCATCCGTGTTATGCGCCAGATCCGCCAGTTTCACCTTGCGGGCCAGGGGATTGGAGGCGATTTCCTTAATATAATCCATATAGGGGGTGGCCTCGTCGTGGGTCAGCAGTGCCAGGGCTTCAAGCTCCGAATCCGTAAAGCCCTCCTTCCGCAGATACTCCAGCGTGTAAATATCGCCATGATCCTCTACCACATCGTGAAGCAGCGCCACGCAGGCGGAGGCTTCATCATCCATTTGCGTGGCCAGAAAGAAGGGGTGGAACACATAGGGATAGCCGCCCTTGTCAACGTCGTTTTTATGGGCTTCAAACATGATTTGACAGGCTTTTTTCACTCGTTCAGAATAAATCAATTTGTTATCCTCCGCTTTTGTCTGGAATACAAAATGAGATACACCGCATCATAGAAGCTTTGAAGTCCCGGCAGGGCTTTCAAGATATAAGTTAATCAAATACATCTTGAAGTCATCCAGAGAAAAGACTTTTTCCGAGCGGGGGTCGCCGAAGCGCCGCACTAAATCGGCCCAGGAACACTCTCTTATCCGCCGGAGGGCGTGGGTATCGCCGCTTACCATACGTTGGACCAGCGCTTCCGCTTCGTCTTTTTTCAGGTTCCCGATAACCCATGGCTCACGCATATGGGTCCAATTGTAATATACATCGTATGTATTGGAAATGTTCAATGTAAACTCGTCCCCCAAGGGAAAATCCGGGGAGGCGGTATTGTCCTTTAGAATCTCGCAGCAGTCTTTTTCCGTCATCAGTTTTGAATAATCCAGATACACCTCTGCCAGAGCGGGGGGGATATGGCTTTTCTGAATGCGGATGGGATATAGCTTTTGATTCTCCCCCTCACAGCTGCCTTCGTGCACAAAAAACTCCAGGGCGGGGTAGTTGTTCTTGCGCAGCCCCTGGGCCAGTTCATAGAGCTGCAGGATTTCGTCGCGGTTTTCCTCGTTGATAAAGCATTGCCAGCGGGGAATGATGCCGTGGCTGTTTAACATTTCCGTGGCTTTCATCACTTCCTCAAAGGCACCCTTCCGGCCCACATACCGGTCCTGGGTTTCCTGAAGACCGAAAAACGTAAGCTGAACCTTTTTTACCGCCAGTGATTGCAAAAAGGGTATATATTTTTCATCCCGAACGATACGGTAAAAACTGGCCAGTTCAAAGCGTTCCGGCAGCGTATTCTTTGAAATGGCCAGATCCTTTGCCCATCTTTCGGCGTAATCTTCACAGTAATCCGGCTCCCGAAGCCAGCTGTAAAAGGCAATCTGATCAAAGAAGGGGTCAAAATAATCCATAATGAAGCGGTCGGCCCCCTCCTCCATTTTTCGATTGGGCATATGTCCCAGCCAGCAATGCATGCAGCGGTTCGGACAGCCAAACATATCCACAACTAGATTGAGTTTCATAGTTCCTCTGCTTCCATTAAAATCAGATACTACTATATCACAAAGCTGCTCAGCTTACAAAAAAGGGCCCCGAAGAATCGGGGCCCGGATCCTTAGGATTTGTCTCTATCAGACAATACCCTGAGCGACCATGGAGGTGACGATCTTGTCGGCAGCAGCCAGGTTGGCGCCTTCGATCAGGGCGTTCACGCCGTCCAGACCGTACTTCTTGGCAGCCTTCAGGGAGCTGTTGAAGATATCCTTCATGATGGCATGCAGCTTTTCTTCCACTTCTTCCTCAGTCCAGTAGTACTTGGAAGCATCCTGAGCCATTTCCATGGCGGACACGGCCACGCCGCCGGCGTTTACGGCCTTGGAAGGAGCTACAACCCAGCCTTTTTCACGCAGGAAATCGATGGCTTCCTGGGTGGTAGGCATATTGGCAACTTCGATAAGCACTTTGCAGGTGCCTTCTTCCACCATGCGCTTGGCTTCTTCCAGATTCACATCGTTCTGCATGGCGCAAGGCATATAATAGTCGGCTTTCACGCGGCCCCAAGGCTTCTGGCCTTCGTGGAACTCGGCGCCGAACTTGTCAGCATAGGGCTTGCAGTGCATAGGATCGTTGGCCCGCATATCCAGCAGGAAGGCAACCTTCTCCTCGTTCATGCCGTCCTTGTCGTATACGTATCCGTCGGGACCGGAGATGGAAACCACCTTGGCACCCAGCTGGGTAGCCTTCATGGCCACGCCCCAAGCCACCTGGCCGAAACCGGAGATGGCAATGGTGGAGCCCTTGATATCCTTGCCCAGGGTCTTGATCAGCTCTTAGGCATAATAAACAGCGCCGAAACCGGTGGCGGTGGGACGTCCCAGGGATCCGCCGTACTCAGGGGACTTGCCGGTT
>CACZSB010000202.1 GCA_902783765.1 uncultured Lachnospiraceae bacterium | reverse complement strand
GGGGGATATCCGGGTGCCGGAAAGCGTGGCCGGGGCCGGAGCCTGCAGAGCGCGCACCAGCAGCGGGGATATCGATATCCGCCTGGCACCGTAAAACCCTAATGCGGAGGCGACTCCTTGCCCTCTCCCTGACGAGGGAGAGGGGGGACCGCCTTATAAGATTCTTTTATTCGTAAACCTCACTCCGATGTCCGATCCGCAGGGCCAAAATGATCAGTTTGTCGTCCTGGATCTCGCAAATCAGCCGGTAGTCTCCAATACGGTAGCGCCACTGTCCCCTTTTATCGGCGGTCAAAGCTTTGCCGCTGGCCCGGGGATCATCACATCCTTCAATATGCTTCTGTATCCATGCCTTGATCATCTTCTGGGTAAACTTATCCAGCTTCTTGAACTCTTTCCCAAATCGGTCTGTATATTCAACAGAAAAGCTCATATTCCCAGTTCCTCCCACAATTCATGAATGGGCCGGCTCTTGCATCCGCCATCCACATATTCCTTATGGGCTTCCTCATACACGGCTATATCATATTCATCTTCAATCAAATCAAAGAGGGCCCGCTTAAAGGCTTCGCTGAGGGTGATGGAGTGCAATTTTGCATAGCTGTCTGCCAGCTGCCGCTCCTTTTCAGTCAGTCTGATGGAAAAACTCATGGCTTCACCTCCTTTCGCAGTACATTGTAGTACAGCTGGTCAAAAAAATCAAGTTTTGTCAAAGACGAAGAATAACAGGCTGTATTTTGCGGAGATAATCCTTTCGTCTCCCGGGAAATCCGGCTATACTGGTGCATATAACTCGAGAATCAAGTATGCTGAAAGGAGCCTGTGTCATGGGATTTACTTCAAAGATTCACCGTTTCCGGGAGGCGGGGGAGGAGGCCAATATCCACAATGTTTCGAGATTTGGGCAGCCCCATCATTCTCTTTTTACCATATCCAGGGTGTTTTCCCTGCACCACCGAATCAGCGTGGTGGATGAGGATGAGAGGGTGGTATATCAGGCCGCCACGAAGTTTCCGTCCATTCATGATAAAACCGATGTGACGGACGCTCAGGGACAGCCGGTGGCGCATATTGAACGGAAGCTTTTTTCTCTGCATGAGCGCCATTTTATTTCCATGGCCGATGGACTTTCCTTTGAGTTGTCCAATGAGCTCTTCCATCTGGTGAAGGATATCAGCAATATCGAGGGCCTTGGCTGGCAGCTGCGGGGAAACAGGCTGGGCCTGAATTTTGAGTTGTATGACGAATATAATGATATTATCGCGGTGATTGGCCAGAAAATGTTCTCTCTCCATGATAAATACTGTGTTGACATTTACAGACCGGAATTGGAAAAGCCTGTGGTGGCCATTTTGATTACCCTGCAGCACATGATGAGGGATCGGGAAAGCAGCTCCTCATCCTCCTCCTCCACCGCCTCCTCCTCCGGCAGTTAAGGGCTGAAGCAGGGGGGGGATAGGGGAATCCAAATCGGCACCATGAATAGTGTATAACTTGACACAAGAAAATAAATATACTATATTTACTTTATAAATATATGAAAGGATGTTTCATGCTATCATTTGAGTGGGATGAAGGCAAAAACAAGGCCAATCAAAAGAAACACGGTGTGAGCATTGAAGAAGCAAGTACAGTCTTTTTGGATGAGCGGGCGATTTTGTTTGATGAATCCCGTCCATTCAGAGAAGGAGGAACGGTTTTTGCTTCTCGGTATGAGTGCTGCAGCAAGGGTGAGTATTGTGTGTCACTGCTACAGGGCATCAGATACTGTTATTAGAATCATATCTGCCAGAAAGGCAACAAAGAAAGAGGAGGAGCGTTATGCGAAAGGAATATGATATTGATAAGCTGAATCCCAGGCCAAATCCCTACGCCCGGGAATTAAAAAAAACGGTGACAATTAAAATCCAGACATCGGTCATTGAGTATTTTAAGGAGGAGGCCGGCAAAACGGGCATTCCCTATCAGACATTGATCAATCTATATTTGGCAGATTGCGTGAAGCAAAAGAAGACAATTGATCTTTCCTGGTCACCACAGGGGGAGAAAAGCAGCAAGAAACGGAAAGCTGCTCAGGAGGTATAAAGAGAATAGGATGACCAGCCCCGGAAGGTGATTTGTGTCATTCTGAGGCCACAGGCCCTTTTGGGCAACTCAAATCTTTGCTAAAATTCCCTTGCCTTTTTCTTTTATTTTTACTATAGTATGGGCGAAAGAGGCGGGACGATGATTCCGCCTGCCGGAAAAGTGAAATATGCAATAGAGGCGCAAAACGCAGGGTAGGCCTTTTCCCAGGGCTTCGGCATAGCCGGAAAGGGCCGAAGGGGCGTTTTGCCGAAGGAGGGCGGCAGGCCAAACCGCATTCCTGGGAGCCGGGCTCAGCGCCAGCTACTGTCATGCAGGAACCATCGCATGAAGCGCTATTGAGGAAGATTCCTTGATGGCGCTTTGTTGTTTTGGCGGTTTCAAGCCGCCCTCACCCGTCACGGCCTAAAGGCCGTGCCACCCTCTCCCTCGTCAGGGAGAGGGCAAGAAAAGGAGATACTATGCAGACCCGTAACGGATTATTTGCCGATGTACCGGCAGAGCAGTGGAACGATTGGAACTGGCAGGTGAAAAACCGCATGGAAACGGTGGAGGACCTGAAAAAGCACCTGGCCATCACCCCGGAGGAGGAAGAGGGCATACGGAAATGCCTGGGCGTTTTGCGCATGGCCATTACCCCTTATTACCTGTCCCTGATTGATTTGGATGATCCCCACGATCCTATTCGCCGCCAGGCCATTCCTACCGCCTGCGAGCTGCATCAGTCGGAGGCGGACCTGCTGGACCCTCTCCATGAGGACGCGGACTCCCCGGTAAAGGGCCTTACCCACCGCTATCCGGACCGGGTGCTGCTCTTGGTGACGGACCAGTGCTCCATGTACTGCCGCCACTGCACCCGCCGCCGTTTTGCCGGGCAGACGGACCAGGCGGTGCCGGTGGAGCAGATCGACGCCTGCATTGAATATGTGAAGGAACACCCGGAAGTCCGGGATGTGCTGATTTCCGGCGGGGATCCCCTGGTGATGAGTGACGACCGCCTGGAATACATTTTGGCCAAGGTCCGGGAAATTCCCCACGTGGAAATCGTCCGCATCGGCAGCCGCACCCCGGTGGTAATGCCCCAGCGGATCACCCCGGAGTTGTGCAATATGCTGAAAAAG
>CACZSB010000201.1 GCA_902783765.1 uncultured Lachnospiraceae bacterium | reverse complement strand
CCTTCTTTCAGATGTCGGCTAGCCGCCCTCACCCGGCCCTTCGGGCCACCCTCTCCCGCGTCCGGGAGAGGGCAAGAGTCGCCCTCTGCGAGGGTCAGTGCCCCCACCGGACAGACAGGCACGCAGGCGCCGCAGCCCCGGCAGGGATGGATCGTCTCCGGGTTGTGGCAATACAGGCATTTCAGATTGCAGCCCTGGAAGAAGACGGCTGTCCGATTGCCGGGGCCGTCCACATTGGAAAAGGGAATGATCTTGTTAATGATTCCCGTCTTCTTCATGATGCTGCACCCGCCGGTCCAGGGCGCCGCCAAAGTCCTTGGCCCCCTTGCCGAATACGGTCACATTATTAAGAGACTGCTTTCCTGCCGTAAGCTTGTCAATCTCCGATCGTTTTACCAAATAGCCGGTGACCCGCACCACATCGTTGTTTTCCAGATATCCGCTGAAATAGCGCAGCCCCCGCTTCAGACTCCCCTGAATAATGGGCAGGACGGCGTCCGGCGTCTTTAAATAGGTTTCTTCGAACTTGAAGATATCCCCCGTTCCCGTGGGGAAATAGGGATGGAACTGCTCGTTCACCCGCAGCTGATCCAGTATGGCCGGCTCCGCACCGATGGGGATCCGGGTGCCGGGCGCATCCTCCCGTCCGTCGGAATCGATGCCCACCTGGGCGTGAAGGCGATAGCGGTGGCCCGTGCTTTCACAATAGGGGGCCTCATGGGCTTCCACCAGCTCTGTAAGCTTATCCATGATCCTTCGGCCCAGGGCGGTGGCCTCCTCATTTAAGCCGAAGCCCTGCTTGGGGTCGCTGATGCCCAGCAAATGATTGCAGCATTCCGCCAGGCCCACCAGGCCGAACATGCCGGTGAAATTCTCCCGCTTCACAAAGCCCTCCGTCACCAGGAAATTGGTTTTGAAGAAGCTGGACTCTTCCACAATGAATTTCACCCGCTTGTCCATATACTCAAATTGCAGATCCGCATAATAAGGCAGCACCCGCTCAAGGAAATCCTCCGGATCCTTGGCCGCCAGGGAGCATTCATACAGCCTAAGCCGGGGCAGGGTATAGCCGCCGCCGGCCTGCATGAGGCCGTTATAGCAGGAGGCGATGGCATACTTTTCGCCCCATTCCTTCACAAACATGCCATGATTCGCAAAGGATGGCTTGGCGGTTTTCAGCATGCATTTTACTGCTTTTAGGGCAAAATCCTCCGGGGTCACATCCGGGTCATATTTCAAGGTCAGATTGGGGATGGCCAGCTGCATCTCCTCCGTAAGCTCCATCAAAAGCTCGCCGGTCACAGAGGCCTTAGGGCCCAAATCCGCATGAACAAAGGAATCCGTCAGGGTCTTGTCGATTTGCTTTAGGAATAAGCCCAGCAGCTTCTTGGCATAAGCCCGCTCTTCCTTCAAAACAAAGGGCTCCAGCAAAGCGTCCAGATCCCCCAAATATACGGGATAGGCAGTGATGGAGGGCACATGATGATAAAGGATCATCAAAGAGTTTAAGGCCTCCGCCAGATCCTTGGGAGGCTCCAGCTCCAGGAAATCGCAGCCCTTCTCAAAAAGCAGGGCATAATCCGGACAGATATAGCGGGGCCGATAGGGCATAGGGCCCTCGTTCAAATCGCAGAGAGCCCGGCTTTCCTTGGCCCTATAATAATCATCGCTGTAACGCAGGGAATCATCCGTGGCCTCCCCCAGCCGGGCCAGGGCCAATAGTTCCTGTTTGTAGGTCAAAGTGGGATCCTGAATAATATCTAATGCAGCGCCCATAATACCTCCTAATTGATAAAGATCTCCGCTCTCTTATCGTAATATTTCTTGTTGATGATCACCATGGCTCCGTAGAGGATGGTATAAAAGGTTCCGCTCCTGATGACGGATGCCTTGATAGATGAGATAATCGGCCCCACGACAGACGGATATTGCTCCGCCAGTTCCTTAAAGGCGGCACTGGCAGCATCCCCAAAAGCAGAATTGACACAAAGCGTGTATATCATAGTGGTAAGCGCATAGCCGGTATACACGATCATTAACCAGGTGGTGGCATTTCTCTTTAGCTTCAGCATCTTAAAGGCTGTCATAAAGCCTATGACCGCAAGAATCAAACAGGCTGCCCCGCCTAAAAGATCTGCGGTTTTCAGCCTGGGGAACCAGGCGTAAACATCCGAAGCCTGTCCCTCCCAGTGACTTCCGGCCAAATACCGAAAGCCATTAATGGCATTCATCAGGGCATTGGCCCACAATGAATAATATACCAGGAACTTGTGCCATTTCATGGGATAGCCCATATAGGGATCGCCAAACCGAGCCCCGCTCTGGGATGAAGCATAATATCCCTGATTCGGGGTGGAATAATAGTCGCTGTAGGAGCCCTGACTCTGCTGGCTTTGCCACTGCTTATTCTGATCCGGCGAATCCTGCCCGGAGTCCTGGGGGGATTCCCAGGGGGCCAGCATGGGCCCCGGCTGCGAGGCTTGCTTAAGCGGGTGAATCAGCTGAACCGGCTGAACCGACTGAACCGGCTGAACCGACTGAACCGGCTGAACCGACTGAACCGGCTGATCCGACTGAACCGGCTGATCATTCTTCTCCTGCCGGTCCTGCGGATTCTCCAGTTTTTTCCACGACTGCGGTAAATAGACCTGCCATTGATCCTGCTGGGACTGGCCGGGGTCCCTCTGATCTACCTCCATGCTGCAATTAGGACAAAACCTGCTTCCCTCGGAAAGCTGCGTACCGCATT
>CACZSB010000200.1 GCA_902783765.1 uncultured Lachnospiraceae bacterium | reverse complement strand
TATTAAGCGGTAGAGAGGAGGCAAGATGAACTACGAAATTATTCAGATGGATGCGGGCAGCTGGCGGATCGAGGACGGCGGCGTGCGTTTTTTCCTGCTGCCGTAGCAAGGTATCACTATGGGCGGTTCACTCTGACACTTTTTTCAAAGGTTGTCAAGGAGAACCGTCCCCAATATCAAAGACTCCGTTAATACATAGTTGATATTACAACTTTATTGATACTTTTTTATTGACTTAATACTACATTTTTGATATAATCTATGTGTCGTAGAAAGGAGGCATTCATGAAGACATACAGCGTTAAGCAGATTGCGGAGATGCTTCACACAAATCCTGAGACTGTCAGACGCTGGATTCGTGACGATAAATTGAAGGCTGTACAGGTATCCAGAAAAAATGGCAACATCGTCACTGAGGCAGAACTGGAGAGATTCATCAAAGCAACTCCCAAATACTTCTCAAAACTTTCAACTGGTGTGGGGTTGGCTGCGTTGTCTCCAGTAGTAGGAATTGGGGTTTTAGCTGGTGGTATCGTGGCGAGCGCACTTCTCGGATACTTTGACGGAAAAACTAGTGTCGATGTGCGCGTTCGCCCCGAGGATTTCAAGAAATACCTACAAAAAAACATCGCGAAGCTCAATGGTACAATCTTGCAGAAGCAGGCACTAATTCATCAGACGGAGGCTGAGATCAACGAGATTTCCAAACAGATTGATCAATATTCATATCTGCTTGAAAACGAAGACCTGCTCATTGACACACTTGAAAAAGCGGCTACAAACATGGAGGGCAAATAATGGCATGGGATTATGCTGAATTATCAAAAGCGGCAAAAGAGGCCGGAGGTCCGGAAAAACTGATGGATTTGCTTATCGAATCTGGGAAGGACTCAGGACACAAAGAAATGCTTCCTGTTGTTGCGATTGCTCTTGGAATCGGCGCGCTGGGGTATGCTGGCATAAGCAAACTGGTGAAGTTTTTCAAAAAGAAAAAGAAGATTTCCCCTGAGGCGGTTGAGGCAGCGAAGGCAGAACTGATAAAGGGTATAGAAGAATATGACGCGGCACACCCTGAAGGTTCTATTTCAGGAGAGAGTGACGAGAATACCGAAGACGGGGAGGAGTTAAATAATGCCTGACAATCAGCTTGAGCTTATTCGTTGCTACTGTGATACATCGGGGTATAGGCTGAATGGTTATGAAAAAGACCTTTTATGCAGAGTGTTGGAAAGTCCGGGTAGGTATAATGGCTTTGAAAGCAGACTGTATCAAGAGGAGAATTCAGGAAGAGATTACAGAGACACCTGGAATTCACTTACTGAATGGCAGTATCGTATTTTTTTAGATTCTTGTCTGAGAATAAAAAAGAGATACAGACATTCGTGTGATGGGGACGTACAAGATGAGCATTGGACTTGGGCCGATGCATGGGAAATAACAGATACGAGAGAAATCATAAGGATTTTACAAGAAATTGAATCAGAGTTATGAGCAGCAGAAAGGAGAAGCCATGACCAGAGATGAACTTAAATCCCAGATGGACGAGTTGATGCGTCAGTATGCAGACGAAGAAATTGATGGAGCCACTTATGCGCAGAAGATGATGGAATTGACCACTTCTGCGCGAGATGAGAGCGACGAAGAATAAGTAGCAAAGCTGTCATTAAAACCGAATAGTGTCCTAATAAGAAGAGCGTTCAGAACGGAAAAATGAGCGCTCTTTTTGTACCAAATTGTCCAGTGAAGAACTTCCACAAATAATGTCCTGAAAAACAGTTGACAAATAAATAATCAAGACGAAAGTTCTTGCCGTTTTGGGGGGAATAGGCTATACTGAAATCCAATATGGCCTTTTTGGGGCCTTCATACAGGAGCTTCCATGACTTTCTATGATTTTATAGCTTTTCTGGGGGGGATCGGTCTGTTCTTATATGGCATGACCCTCATGTCCACAGCTTTGAAAAATGCAGCGGGAGACCGGATGCGAACCGTGCTGGAGAAAACAACGGACAACCGTTTTGGGGGGATTCTGGTGGGGCTGTTTGTCACCACGCTGATTCAGAGCTCCTCCGCCACGGACATGATGCTCATCGGCTTTGTGGACGCCGCCCTGATGAATCTTTCTCAGGCCGTGGGGGTGATTATGGGGGCCAATATCGGCACCACCATCACCGCCCAGATTACCGCCTTCGATTTAACGGCCCTGGCGCCTTTGCTGCTTTTTATCGGCTGTATTCTGGCGGTTTTTGTGAAAAAAGCCATGGTGCAGCATGGGGGGCGCATTCTTCTGGGCTTCGGCATGCTTTTCGTGGGCATCGGCATATTAAAGGGGGCCATCGGAGGACTGGCGGACAGCCCGGCCTTCGTCCGGGCCCTGGGCCTATTGTCCAATCCCTTCCTGGCCATTCTTTTCGGCATCCTTTTTACAGCCCTTTTGCAAAGCTCCTCCTCCGCTACGGTGATTTTTCAGGCCTTTGCGGTGCAGGGGCTTTTGGTTTATGATACCTGTGTTTTTCTGATCATCGGCGCCGCCATCGGTTCCGTGACCCCCAACCTGCTGGCTTCTCTTACCACAGGCCGAAACGGCAAGCGCACGGCTTTGCTGAATTTGTATTTCAACCTAATCCGGGGGGCCCTGGTTACCACGGTGGTACTTGTTTTCCCCGGGGTCCTGGAATGGATCAAGGCCCTTTCTCCGGGAGATGTAGCCCGTCAGGTGGCCAATACCCATACCATTTTCGCCATTTTTGCCGTACTGGCGCTGTTTCCCTTCGCGGAGCAGATTGTAAAGCTCAGCCGGCTTTCGGTACCTCTGAAGGAAAGCGAGCAGCAGGTGCTGGAGGAGCGCCGGCTGGTCTTTCTGGCCAATATCGGCAAGGACAGCATTCCCGCGGTGGCCATGCGCCAGGCCCTTTTGGAGGTGAACCGCATGGGCAAGATTGCCCGGGACAATCTGGAACGGGCTTTGGAATTCTTCTTCAACCCCGGTAATTCAGAGCTGTTTGACCAGGTGGAGGAAACGGAAGCCACGGTGGATTATCTGAACCATACCATTGAGGATAAGCTGGTGGAGCTGCGTTCCCTTCAGCTGGCGGATCGGGATGTGTTCCGTCTTTCCCGTATGGTGCTGGTGGTTTCTCATTTTGAGCGGATCAGCGATCATGCGGAAAACATCATCGAATTCGCCCACCGTCTGAAGGAGGCCCGAATCAGTCTTTCCCCGGAGGCCACGGCGGAATTGAAGCTCATGGGAGATACGGTTTTAAAAACCCTGGATCTTTCCATGCAGGTCTTTGCGGAGGAAAACTTCGAATTGCTTCCCGCCGCCCAGGCTCTGGAGGAGGAGGTGGACGATATGCAGGAACGCTTCACTCACAGTCATATCGACCGGCTCATGCGTTCCGCCTGCGACCCTCTGGGCGGGGTAATTTTCACGGATATGTGTACGGATCTGGAGCGCTGCTCCGACCAGGCCATAAATATTGCCACGGCCCTGGCACGATAAGAAATAGC
>CACZSB010000199.1 GCA_902783765.1 uncultured Lachnospiraceae bacterium | reverse complement strand
CCTGTCCTACCTCCGAATGATTGCTTATCAGGATGATTTGTCCTTCCGGCGGATCGTGAATGTGCCCAGGCGGAACCTGGGGGAAAAGCGCATGCGCTATCTCACGGAGCGGGCCCAGGCAGAGGGCATCAGCCTGTATCAGGCTTTAAAGAAGCATATTGATTATGAGATATTTAAGGGCACCGGCGCGGAGGCTTTCATTCAGTTGGTGGAGGCTTTTTCCGCTGCGGCCCCGGGCCAGGCCATCAGCAAGCTGTTTACTTCTTTGCTGCACGCCTCGGGTTATGAAAAGATGCTGCGTACCGAAGGAGCCCAGGACCGGCTGGACAATTTAGCGGAGCTAAAACAGCTGATTCTGCGCTACGAAATCAGCTGCGGGGAGGAATGCGAGCTGCCGGATTTCCTGGCCCATATCGCTTTATATTCGGACAGTGACCGGGAGGCGGGCAAGGATAAAGTGAAGCTGATGACCGTCCACGGGGCCAAGGGTTTGGAGTTCCCGGTGGTGTTTTTGTGCGGCCTGAACGAGGGGGTGTTCCCGGGCCGGAAAACGGACAGCTTTGAGGATATGGAAGAGGAACGGCGGCTTTGTTTTGTGGCTATGACCCGGGCGGAAGAGGAGTTATATTTGTCTGCAGTGGAGGGCCGTCTCCATGACGGGGCCCCCCGTTATCTTTCCCGCTTTTTACTGGATGTGGAGCCGGGATTGATAGAATACGAGGAGCCCCCCCGGGAGGAACTGATTAAGGATACCCGGGCCTATATTGCCGCCCATGACCGCTTTCTGGAGGGGGGAGAGGAAGAGCATTTCCCCATAGGGCAGAAGGTGCGGCATGCCGTATTGGGAGAGGGCGTGATAGAGGATGTGGACGAGAAGAAAAAGGCCTATCTGGTGCGTTTTACCGACCTGGATACCCCCCGGGCCATCGCCTTTCGGGCGAAGTTAGAGGCGGTGGATTAAGGAAAAACCATTACATGCACAACGACGAACAATTACACATCAAAGGCTTTTGCATTGACTGGGACAGAATCGATCCCCACAGTTATTTGCGGGAGATTAAGGCTATTTCGGATCTGACTGAGTGGGCATTCCGCCAGCCGGTCACCTTCTTCGTGGGGGAAAACGGCAGCGGCAAATCCACCCTGCTGGAAGCCCTGGCGGTGGCCTACGGCTTTAATCCGGAAGGGGGCACCAAAAATTACAGCTTCTCCACCTACGATTCCCACTCGGAATTACATGATGCCATACGTTTGAGCAAGGGGATTTACAAACCCGGCTGGGGCTATTTCCTCCGGGCGGAAAGCTTTTACAATGTGGCCACGGCGGAAAGGGAATATATGGAGGGAAAATCCCAACGCCTGCACGAAATGTCCCATGGAGAAAGCTTTCTGGCCATGATTCAGAAGAATTTCAAACCCAACGGGATCTATTTTCTGGATGAGCCGGAGGCGGCCCTTTCGCCCCAAAGACAGCTGACCCTGCTGCTGGAAATCGTCAGCTGCGCCAGAGACGGCGCTCAGTTCATTATCGTGACCCATTCCCCCATCCTGCTGGGGATTCCCGACGCGGAAATTCTCTCCTTCGATAACGGCCTGATGCATCCCATCCCCTATGAAGAAACCGACAGCTACCAGGTGACGGAAATGTTCATCAATCACCGGCAGCGGATTCTGCATCAGCTGCTGGAAGGGTAAGCACAGGCCGAAAAGCCTTTTTTTGTATGCAAAAAGCGGGAAAAGTGGTATCATACATCAGACAGAAAAGGAAAGGAAGGCGCGAAGGCATGAAATTGGTACTGCTGGTGGGCAGCGGCGGCGATAATCAAGGAACGCTTTAACTTGTAAGCAGTTTTGAACAGTACAAGACTATAAACGAATCAAATACGGATTCGATAACATATAAATCCATTATAAAGGAGATGTAGAACCATGAAGAAAATGTTTTGCTTTCTGCTGATTCTCACGCTGCTGATGGGAACAGTGGCTTGCAGCGAGAGCCCGAAGTCTTCCGAATCCAGCGAAACGAAGCCTACCACCACGGTGTCCGACACCACGGAGGGTAAGACGACCCCCGAGACCACCGTCGCTCCGGAACCTGAGTCGGAATCTGAGTCCGAACCCGTGACCGAACCCGAGCCTGTGGTGGAGAAAAACGGAGATATCATCATCCTCTTTACCAGCGATGTTCACTGCGGCATCGACCAGGGCTTTGGCTATGCCGGCCTACAGCAGGTGCGGGATGCTCTGACGGCGGACGGCTATGATGTGATTTTAGTGGATGACGGCGACAGCATCCAGGGTGAGCCCATCGGCACCATGGACAAGGGCGAATCCATTGTAAAGCTGATGAACCAGATGGGTTACAGCGTGGCCATCCCCGGCAACCACGAGTT
>CACZSB010000198.1 GCA_902783765.1 uncultured Lachnospiraceae bacterium | reverse complement strand
CTTTATAATGGACTGACCTTTGAGGAAGCTATGCGGGGGCATTCCAAATTGAGAAACCGGGCTATTGCCAATGTATTCAGCCAGATTGGTCTGGTGGAAGCCTGGGGAACAGGATTGCAAAGGATCCAAAATGCAGCTGGCGAGTATGGGCTGAAGGTGGAGTTTGTGGAACTTCCGGAATCTTTTCGGGTGAATATGTATCGGAAAGTATCGCCGTCAGAAGAGAAGGATGGCGGTGAAAATCCTATGAAGTTCGGTGAAAGTTCGGTTAAGTTCGGTGAAAGTTCGGTAAAAGAAGAACTAAACGGTACAACAAAACAGGTAATTATTAAACTGATACAACAAAACAGCCGAGTTTCGGCTGCAATGATGGCCGAAAAGCTTTCATTATCCACGCGTGCCCTTGAGAAAAATCTTAAGGCCTTAAGGGAAGAAGGAATCCTCATCCGCCACGGCTCCGCCAGAGGGGGGTATTGGGAGATTAGAAAGTAAAGGAATCTACTCCCGCTTCTTCCTCGGTCCGTATCGCCGCTCCCGCCGGAAGCAGACGTCGCAAAGCCGGTAGGGATGGTTCCAGGGCAGGGGCCGGCCGCAGCCGGGGCATTTCTTGCCGCTTAAGGATTGCCGGGCTAAAATCTGGGTCATTTGCCGGGAAATGAGATTCTTCCGATCCATGATTTCCTCCCGGTGCTCCCGATGGTCGAATTTTTCGCAGTAGCCGTATAACAAATCGCAAAGCCTAAAGGCTTCCTCCAGCTCATTCAGGTTTTCCGTTTTTTCTATTCCATGTGCCTCCGGCAGGGCCTGGGCCACGGGAAAGATATGCCCCGCCGCCTCCCGGGCGCACATCTGCCGCCATATGGATAAAAGCTCCTCATCCTCCTCGTCAAAGGTCATGCTGATGCAGTCATACAAAAAGCGTTTATCCTCGGATAGATCCTGAATAATCCGGCACAGCCGCAGCATCCGGTAGGGATCCGCCCGGGTATAGCCCGGCTTGATCTCGATTTGGATCCAGCGCTCGATGATTTCCGTCAGGCTGGCATCCACCCCCAGCAGGGATTCCGGGAAGGCGATCACGGCGGTTTTCACCGCCTCGCTGCGGCCCTCCAGGGCTTCCCGTATCTGGGCCTTGTGCTCCGTGGTATTGACCAGGCCCAGGGGATAAATGCCATAGCGCCCCGCCCGACCAGCGATTTGCTTGATTTCTTCAGTTTTCAGCATCCGGCGCTCGTAGCCGTCGAATTTATCCTGTTCCAGAAAAATCACCCGGCGGATGGGGAGATTCATGCCCATGCCGATGGCGTCTGTGGCCACCACCGTATCCGTTTCTCCCTCGGCAAAGAGCCGGGCCTGCTCCCGGCGCACATCATAGGGCAGGGCCCCGTAAACCACGCTGCAGCGATAGCCCCGCTGCTGCAAATAGGAGGCCACCCCATGAACGCTTTTTCGGGAAAACACAATCAGAGCATCCCCCCGGTTCACATCTTCATCCAGGGAAAACTCGTCCCGCTCCACCTTCAGCGGTGTCATGCGATGATGGGGAATCAGCTCGTAGCTGTCGCCGCAGTCTTTAATCAGTCGGATTAAAAGATTTTTGGCAATGGGGGCCGCGCAGACATGGATTTCCCGGGCGCAGATTCCTAAAATAGCCCGGGTCCAGGAACCGCCCCGATCCGGGTCGCCAATCATCTGGGCCTCGTCGATTACCGCCACATCATATTCCCGCTGGGTGTTCAGCATTTCAATGGTGGAGGCCTGGAATAAAGCCCCCTCCTCGTCCAGACGTTCCTCCCCCGTCACCAGACTGCAGGGATAGCCCGCCCCGTTTAAGGCCTCATACTGCTCAAAGGCCAAAAGCCGCAAGGGGCCCAGATAAATGCCGCTTTCCCCCTGCTTTAGGGCTTCCATGGCATCGTGGGTCTTGCCGGAATTGGTGGGGCCGATATGGAGCACAAAGTGTCGCTCCATGGCCCGGGCCAGGGGAAAGAAATCGATATAGTTTTCCGGAATACTGCGGACGATGGCGGCCCGGATGGCGGTGTTGCGCTGCCGCCGCAGGGTTCGTTCCTTGTTTCGGGCCCGGGCTTCCTCCAGGGCCGCATTCCGGTCCTG
>CACZSB010000197.1 GCA_902783765.1 uncultured Lachnospiraceae bacterium | reverse complement strand
CATAGCCCTTTTTGCGGCCGGATACCCGATATAGCCAGCTTACTGCCCCTTGATCCATGAAAGCTTCTTCCTCAATTTTGCCTTGCTCTTTTTGTAAAACACCCGAAGGGGGCGGCCCGCCATCCAAAGCCGGGTATACAGCCGGTAGCCCGGCTCCTGAACGCTGTGGCGGCGTCCCTTCCGGACAAAGCCCGTCATGACCCCCAAAATATCCTGGGGGCAAATATTCTCATCCGGCTGAACGGAATTATCCCCCAGGGCGGTATAGCTCTCCCGGCCCGCCCCAATGATCCGGTGCAGCACATATTGGCTGCCCCGCCGGAATAAAACCACCTCTCCGGGATGGTAGGGGGGCTCCCTTTTTTCCACAACAAATAAATCCCGGCCCTGATGCAGCAGGGGACGCATACTAACCCCCCGAAAGGAGTAGGTCAGGCTTCCCTCCGCCTCTAAGATTTCTTCAAAAGACAGGGCTTTTTGACTCATTTTTCCTCACTCCCGGCCCATGGCCTCAAAGGACACCCGGGCCGCCTCCGGCTCCTGATTGCAGAAAAGCCGAAAAAGCTCAACCCCCTGACTGAGCCTCTTTACCAGTTCCAGGGTCCTGGCACAGGCCTCAGGGTCCCGGGGCCGATAGGCCTGGATCCATAAGCTGGGGAAGGCCTCCTGGGGGGAGATCCTTTCTATGCTGTTTTCTGCTCCCCGGTTTAAAAGGCAGATTGCCTTCAGGGGCACCGCCACCGGATTGCTTAAACGGTGTTTGCCGTCATAGGGGGTGCCATAGATGGTCACGGTCCCATCCTTCTTAAGGCGGATCAGGGGCTTATCGTCATTGACCATGAGTGCCCGCTCCCCCAGCATTTCCCGCCATAGCCGGGCGTGGGTGGATTTTCCCGTGCCGCTTTTAGCCGTAAACAGATAGGCGGTCCCATCCACCGCCAGAGCGGAACCGTGGAAAAGGAATACATTGTAAAAGGGCATGCGCTCCGCGATTTTGCGGTAGACCGACAAGGACTCCAGGTATTCCAGGATTTTTTCTTCCCCGCCCCAGGATGTCCAGCCATTTTGCTTATCATCCGCTCGGGCAGCCTGAGCGCGTTCATAATCCAGGTCCGCTTCCTCCGTGGAAATGGCAAAAAGAGGCGCCTGAGCCGTGCGGTATGCGGCACAGTATTCATGGACATAGGCGTATATGGTGTTAATCTCCACCGGCAAGCCGGCAAACAGGTAGGTAGCATTCATAATTTTGGACTAATTCAGCCTATCGGACAAGTCTATTGAGATTGACCGCTGTGTTCCAGGTAGAGATGCCGGATGCCTTCCTTCAATTTACCAATCTTGTATTCCCTATCCTGGGGAATGCAAAATTGAGGCTGGGAAGGGCAATGGGCCGGCCTGAAGCAGGAGGGGTACAAAGGGCAGCCGGCACAGGCCTCATCCCGGGGAAACTGCTCCCGAAAATAAAGCAGATCCGCCTTCTTGGAATCCTTTGTATCAATATGTCCAAAGGATTCAACATCTGTAAAATGCTCGCAGGAGAAAAGCCGGCCGTCCGGCAGAATCACAACGGTGCCGGGCTCATCAGTCATACAATGATTCAATGTCAGGTGTTTCGGCAAAGAAGGGGGCTTTAGGAGACCCTGCTTGCCGATTCTTTCCCTTAGTCTGTCAAGAAGCTCGTAGTGCCGATTCCGTATCCTTTCTTCGGACGATAATATGACCTGAAACAAAAGATGCGGATACACACTCAGATTCTCGTTTCCTTTCCACCTTTCCGCCAGCTGATCCACCAAATTGGATAAATCTTCATAATTGCCCTCATCCATATTGAGGCGGATCTGCACTCGAATGCCGGCCTTTAATAAACTGTCAATATTATCCAATACTCGCCTAAAAGCACTGCCGGACGAATGAACATAGGCCTTGCGTTTGTTATATACCTCCTCGGTTCCATCCAGTGTAATCTGAGCTTTCTCCAAATGCCAGCGGGAAACGGCCTGTTCCACGATCTCCTGATTAAATAGGAAACCATTCGTAGTTATTTCAGAAGAGAAAGACAATTGTTCCCGTTGGAGAGAATCAGTGATCCTGTCCAGAGCCTCTTTTCCCATCAAGGGCTCTCCTCCAAAAAGACGCAACTGAATGGTTCGCTTACGATCCGCTGTATCCCGGATGAAGGCAGCCACCTTATCAGCGGTTTCCAAACTCATATTAATATGTTCGCAGCCCTGCTCGTAGCAATAAAAACAGCGGGCATTGCAATCAGTGGTGGAAAGAATTGTATATGAATGGTATCCACGATGTTGCGTGTCATTGCGAAAGCAAAGCTGTGCACGAATCTGATCGGCAATGGCACATGCGTCATATCCCTCCGGCACCAGAAAAAAATGCGTCCTTAGATAATCCTCCGGCCACTCGTTTTCTTCCAGAAGCAATACTTCCTGTGTTTGCGGATGATATAACAGCATTCGTTCATCTTCCGCTATCTTAATGCAAAAGGGATGTAAAGCCCATTTAGACTCTGCATTGGAGACCGGCGGCAGCAAATCCAATGCTGCCTTTATAGGCTTCTGTAAGACCTGCATATTCGCAACTCCTTGTAACTTCAATTACTCAAAGCAGAAGACGCTGCAAAAGATTGCAACGTCCCCCACATCAATAGATAATCCAATCCACCACTGATCAATCAAACGGACACCAGTGGTTATCACCTCCACCACAATTAGAAGCAGTAATCACATCCTCCGCTTCGAATTCGATAATGGTGATTTCTGCAACTTCATACTTTTCCATGACACGGTACCTCCCTCTTTTATAATCGCGCGATTAATGGCTAAAAACCATCGAGTATAATCTACCGCCATATACTCTGCTTGTCAAGTTTTTTTCTCTACTTCTCACATCTCATCATGGTGTTTCCCTGCCTGCCAATGATGAAGAAACAATCATAGGTTTATCGGCTATTCCAGCAGATATTCTTTGTTTTCTCCCCGGCCCACGACTCTAATCAGTCCCAGATCCCGCATCTGCTTAGCCAGGGTAAAGGAACGGGTCTTTTTCAATCCCAGCAGGTCGCCGATTTCTTTCTCGCTGATCTGCCCATTTTCCTTGATATGTTTAAGCACTTTTTTCATCTGCGGCGTTACAGATGAAGTGTACCCCGTTTCTACAACAGGAGCAGTATTCATATTGGGCAAAACAATCTTGAATGTATTGGAGGTCACTTCGATTTGAGGCTGCTCGGGACAATCCGCATATAGCCTGAATATTCTGCGAATGCCGGTTCCATAGCTTTCAATCAGGCGCAGGCGATGAAATACCTCGGCCAGCTTTTTGTTTCTCGGCTGAGAAATGCCGGAGCGAATATCGTCGGGAGAAAGACCGGGCAGAAGACCGCCCAGGGAAATAAACTCCATTTTATTGTCGGTAACATTAATAATAATGCTGCCGCTGAAGCTGTAATCCCGGTGCACGATGGCATTTAACAGAGCTTCACGGATGGCCTCTTCGGGATAATCCTGTTTATCCGTTCGTATCACGCCTTTGATGACAGAACTTGTTTTGTTGCACAGGGCAAGATAGTTTACACTGTCCTCGAATTGCTTGAAGACAGAGCCTCCAAACTCCTTGCTGTCCCTAAATTCTGTGCAGGCTTCGTCTCTGAAAACGGCAATTTTGATGGTATGGGTACACTGGTCAGAAAGTATCAAAGCAAGATTGGTATAAATGCTGTCCTTTTTTTGTGTGATACCAAGGGAGTGATACTTTCCCGAATTGAATTCCACACCATATAGATGGAATGCCCTTTGAGCCGCCTCAAAGCTCAACGCTTGCTCCAGAGAACGATTCTCTTCGAAGGTATCGCCGTCGCTCTCCTTAATCATTTGACGAATCTGTTCTGGAGAGGCCGGGACGCTGGATGTGCCCTGGCGAACAAAAACACCGCTGGGCTTCAAACCTTTTCCCTTAAGATAGTAGGGCTTGTTTGTCCCCTCTCCTACAGTAATGCGTACCACTTTATTGTCCTGCACAGTAAAGCGCACAAACATAGTAACATCCGGCATGATCGCATCGCGGATGCCATTGGTAATACGGGTATATTCCTTATCAATATCAGTCAAACCCACCACATTTCCATTGTTGTCTATGCCCACATAGACAATGCCCCCCTCTGTGTTGGCAAAAGCAATCACTTCTTTATAAATCTCCTCGGTAAACTGAGATTTAAATTCCAGATTTTCGGTTTCGAATACCATGAGGACCTCCTTGCTGTATTTCTGATTGTATTATACTCACAAAATTCGCTTTGTCAATTGTGAATAGTGAATATAAAGTGAATATTCACTGAACTAGTGAATGAATACTCTGAAGTGGCAGAGACGTTTCGAAGATTATTTGATTTGTGCAGTTTTTTGAGGATAATAGATATTGAAATGTGTATTATCCGGCGTATCATTTTTGTTGAAAAGTGCGAAAATGTACTTTGCTATATCGAATGACCCAACCGTTAATTGAATACTATCTATGATGTGATGTTCTTTGGGGGAAATATAGATAGAAGGCTCGCAGCCGTTTCCGACTGCGAACCCCCTTTTCCTTTTCAGCCCCTGCTCTCAGTTGTGTAGCTTGGAATTAATTACCACCACCCAGCACGGCCACCGCTGCTTCGAAATACATGTACAGAGCCTTGGCCAGGTTCTTGTCATGCTCAGAAGTGTTCTGGGATTCCAATACCATGTTGGCAAAGCTCAGCGCGCAGAACTTTAAGGTGAATTCATTCGTTCCATAGGTTACTTTCACTGTATGCTCTTTGCTCAACTGACGCGCCAGTATGCCCTCGAGCACCACACGATAGCGACTGCCATACGGTACGAGTTTCAGAGCAATTCCATTTTCCGTAGCTTCAACAGGATTATTGAAACTCAAGAAGATCTGGAATTCACCCTCCAAATTCAGGGACATGCTCCGGTATCCCAGGTTGGTTTTGTCATCTCTCTCCGGGAATGTTCCGTTATAGGCCGGATTCGCCTTTACCCCTGCCATGGCGGCATTCATCTCAGCCTGGAGACTCGAATCATTGATGGCCGGATTGTCAGTGTTGTACCCTAAGGCGTATTGTGACATGGTACCAAAGTTCAGCAGCGCTTTTGCCAGGCTCCTGTCAGCGTCATTACCCACTGCATCAACTACAAATCTGACATAATCTGCTATGGATGTTTTAAAGCTCGTCCCTTCAATGCTGCCCGCATTTGTTACCTTATCACTTAAAACTAAGCCTAAAGGCTGATCATTGGCATCCAGGATCACCATGCTGACGGTTTCTGTCATCTCCTTGGCAGGGATATTCTCCACAATTAAGTTGTAACGATCCTTACTGTCTTTGCTCATTTCAGCAAAGATATACTCCTGCTCAGTCGGTACGATGGAATCCGGACAAGAGTAAGTCAGCACGGCCTTTACCGCCTCATCCGGTACCATCACCTTGATGAAAAGGTCGATCCGGTTGCCCAGGGTCAAGGCCACGGTATCGATGGTGGCGGGGACAATTTCCTGTAAATCTGAGGCGTAATCCGTGTCAAAATCATGATAGTAAGGTCTTTGAGGCAAATGGGTTCCGTTATGCTGCTCGTTGAATACATAGAGCTTGTCAGCGGCCTTCATTTTGCCGCTCACATCTATGCTAACGCTTCCGCTGGCATATGATGCATTCGAAAGCTTTTCAATTCTGCCGTAGTAAGTGATGGCCCCAGCGTCGTCGACAATAATTGCGGAGATATATTCGTTCGTGCCGGTCACGGCACCGCTGTATCTCACGCTTATGATATCGTCATTTCTGCTTTCAAAGTATGCCTTAAAACCGTTTCTTGCCGGATCCAAAAGGGTCAGCTTCCAGGAATTGCCAGTATAATTCTCAACCGGAGCAAGTGAACCGACATTTCCCCCATTGGCCGTTTTCCCGCCCGGGGCATTACATTCATCAGGGGCAGTAGCCGATGTAAAAAGCACCTGACTTAGGTCAATTTTCAAGGCAGGTCGCACGGCTCTGCGTCCCATTTCAGGCATTATAGCGTATGTGAGGAAACTTCCGTCACGCCCGACATAAAGCTTTGACTGGTTGCTTCCGAATCTGCTATAGGTGCGCAGCCACCAGGTATTAACGCCCGAAGTACCCCATTTTCCTCCACCGTCCACATAGGCTGTATTCGTGGCTGTCCGCGTGTTTGTGGCATCATTATTATTCGTAAAGCCGTAGTCTGTATTCAACACCTCTTCTATGGACAGCAGGAAAATCTTATCATTCGTATCATTGTCTCCCCCTGTCTCATAAACAGAATTATAAGGATTCCTCACCTGCGTCACTGCTATGGCTTCCTGCTCCTTTGCGTTAAAGGCGGTCCTGATAAAAGGAGCATAGCTGCTTTCCACGGAGGATGTGCCATAAGCGTTTAACCAGGATCGTATGGTACTTGTTTCCCAGGTTACTATTTCGCTGGTCTGATTATAATTCATGATATCCAGATTTTGATCCGATAACAAAAACAGCTGGCCGTTGGCATTTTCCAACACCCGCCATTTAATATGCGCCTTGTAAGTGGAAGAAGCCGCGGGACTGCTTTGCCTGTAGTTTCCAAAATGGATAACGCTGGTTTGAGCCCCTGTAATATTGTCTGCCGTTCCATTTTTCACCAGCTGAATAGCCTTGCCTGTTCCCTTGCTTCCTGCTGCCTGAACCGGCCGGTTCATAGCGGGCAGCGGCAGCAGCCCGGCTACCATGGCAAAAACCAGCAAAAAGCTTAAGAAAACTCCTGCATTTTTTCTCATGTTTCAAGAACCTGCCTTTCGATAATTGTGCATGGGATCCTTCGTTTCGCTCAGGATGACACCGCTATTCGCTCAGGATAATATGCATTTTTGAATCGATTTCATCTTTTTTTGTTCCAAGTGTCCAAAGATAATGTACCCTTTTTCAAGGTGTTCTGTCAATATAAAAGAGACCCGCAGCCGTTTCCGACTGCGGGCCTCCTTTTCTCTTTCAGCCTCTGTACTCAGCTGTGTTGGTTGGAATTAATTACCACCACCCAGCACGGCCACAGCCGCTTCAAAGTACAGGTACAGGGCCTTGGCCAGGTTCTTGTCATTCTCAGAAGTATTCTGGGATTCCAATACCATGTTGGCAAAGCTCAGCGCACAGAACTTGAAGGTAAACTCATTCGTTCCGTCAGTGACAAGCACTGTATGCTCTTTGTCTAATTCACGCGCCAGGATTCCCTCGAGCACCACACGATAGCGACTGCCGTACGGTACGAGATTCAGAGCCGTTCCATTTTCCGTGGCTTCAACAGGATTATTGAAACTCAGGAATATCTGGAATTCACCCTCTAGATTCAGGGACATGCTCCGATATCCAAGATTGGCTTTATCATCTCCCTCCGGGAATGTTCCGTTATAGGCCGGGTCAGCCTGCACCGCGTCCATGGCAGCTTTCATCTCATCCTGGAGATCTGAATCATTGATGGCCAGATTGTCAGTGTTGTACCCTAAGGCGAACTGTGACATGGTTCCAAAGTTCAACAGTGCCTTGGCCAGGTTTTTGTCAGCGTCATTACTCGCTGCATCAATTACAAATCTGACATAATCCGCTACCGATACGAGATAGTTCGTTCCTTCAATGATGCCCACCTTTGCCACCTTATCACTTATTACTAAGCCTAAAGGCTGATCGTTGGCATCCAGAATTACCAAGGTGAAGGTTTCCGTCATCTCCTTGGCAGGGATATTCTCCACCACCAGATTGTAGCGATCCTTGCTGTCTTTGCTCAATTCAGCAAAGATATACTCATGCTCAGTCGGTACGATGGAATCCGGACAAGAGTATGTCAGCACGGCCTTTACCGCTTCATCCGGTACCAACACCTTGACGAAAAGGTCGAT
>CACZSB010000196.1 GCA_902783765.1 uncultured Lachnospiraceae bacterium | reverse complement strand
TGATTTTCAGTTCTCCGGTGATCATGGTCCGGGCGGACTTTGGCCGCATCAATCAGGTGTTGCACAATCTGATTGATAATGCCATCAAATTTTCCCACGAACAGAGCCTGATCCGGATACGGGTACGGGAGGTTCGGGACAAGGCCTCCATTTCCGTAAAGGACTTTGGCCAGGGCATTCCCAAGGAGGATATCGGAAAGATCTGGACCCGCTTTTACAAAGGGGACCGTTCCCGGGGCAAGGATAAGCGGGGCACGGGCCTGGGCCTGTCCATTATCCGGGAGATCATGCGGGCCCACGGGGAAAGCATCGATGTGACCTCCACCCCAGGCAGCGGCACGGAGTTTGTGTTCCGTCTGCCTTTGGCTAAAAAAGGAGAATAAAGAAGGGGCCCGGGGCGGTCACAGCGCCACCGGATGCAGCCCCTCCGGCCCCAGTTCATATACGGCGGTGCAGACCGTCTTCAGGTATTTCCGGTCGTGAGAAATACTGATAATGGCCCCAGGATACTCCGAAAGAAGCCGCCGGATCACCGGCCCGGACAGGGGCGAAAAGTTCCGGGTGGGCTCGTCCAGGAGCAGTACATGGGCTCCGGAAAGGCTCATCTTTAACAAAAGCAATTTGGCCCGCTGACCCCCGGACAGGGCCCCCATGGGGTGCTCCATTTCCTCCGGCCGGTAGCGCAGGGCCCCCAGATAGCTGCGGATGCGGGTCAGCGCCTCCTTATCGCCGCCGGGGCAGAGAAAGGCCAGAGGCGTCAGATCCCCCTCCAGACTGTCTTCGTAATTCTGGGGCATATAGGCGGCCCGGATGTCTTCCCGGGGCAGAAGCCTTCCGGCGATCTCCTTTAAAAGGGTGCTTTTCCCGCATCCGTTTTTCCCCACGATGCCGATCTTTTCTGGCCCCCGGACAAAGAGTTTAAGATCTCGGGCCAGAAGGACCCCGGCGGGATTTCTTAATTCCTTTTCATCCAGATCCAGTACAATTTTACCGGCGGGCATGGCGGAGCGGGCCTCATCGAATTTGAAGAAGATCGCCTCCTCCTGCTCGGGGAAATCCGTCATCTTCTCGTCTTCCCGGGCAAAGCGCCGCTCCAGGGATTTGACCGCATGCATCTTTTTCTTTAAAAGCCGGGCGGTGGAGGGGTCCTGCCGGGACACATTTTCCTGGGCCGCCTCCACACTGTCATGGATCCGGCGGAATTTCTCGTCCCTGATGCGCTTCTCCCGGCGCTGGCTGGCGGCCTCCCGGGCCTGCTGACTAAAGCTGCTCTCCCGACGGCTCATATATTCATCATAGGGGATCCGGGCCACACTGTAGCGGAGCTTGCTCTTTTTCCTAAGCTGTTCCAGGTGGATCACCATGGTGGCGGCGGCCTCAATCAGGCTCTCGTCATGGGAAATAAACAGCACGGTTTTATCGCTTTTCCGAATGAATTCCTCCAGCCAGGCCAGGGTATCCAGATCCAGATCATTGGAGGGCTCGTCCAAAAGCAGCAGGGTGGGCTCCGTCAGCAGCAGCGCCAGCATCTGGGCCTTGACCTTTTCGCCCCCGGACAGGCTTCCCAGGGCCTGTTCCCGGAAGGGAAAATCCTCCGGCAGACCCAGCTGGGCCAAAAGGGCCGCCAGTTCCCGGGGTGAATGGGACCAATAATCCGGATTATCGCCGAAATATTCTGCCAAGGTCCTGCCCTGCAGGGCCTCCGGCAGCTCCTGGGGCAGATAAGCCAGCCGCTCCCCGGGAGCGATCCGCGCCCCTGCGGCTTCCCCATAGGATTCTATCAGAGCCGGATCGTATATCCACTTCAATAAAGTGCTTTTTCCGTTGCCTTCCTCGCCAATGAGCACCGCCTTATCCCCAGGGTTTAAGACCAGGTTGAAATCCTCCAGCAGCAGACGGAGGTCTTTTTTATGGCTAATGGTAAGATTTTTGATTTGTAACATGCGTCCTTCCTTTCCATACAAAAACAGGTCCGTTTCGTAACGAATCGAACCTGTTTACGGGCCTGTTTTGAAAAAGCGCGGGCTTTTCCTTCCGGGACCTTCTGAAAAACGGTAATCCGATTCGGCACGAACAAAGAAGCCCAAAGCGGGCCGAGGAACTTTGTCCAAACTTCCGAAAAATGATTACCGAATGGTCATCTTAGCCTCCGCAGCCTGTAAGGCTGATGGTGTTTTGCCATCTCTTAAGGCTTTTCTTATTGCATCTATTCAGGGCTGCTCCAGATAGCGGCGCAGGGTCTCGGCCTTATCGGTCTTCTCCCAGGGGAAGCCCTGATCCTCCCGGCCGAAATGGCCGTAGGCGGCGGTCTTTTTGTAAATGGGCCGCTTCAAATCCAGCATTTTGATAATCCCCGCCGGGCGAAGATCGAAGTGCTTGCGAACGATTTCCACTAATTTTTCATCGGAGAGCTTGCCGGTGCCGAAGGTGTCCAGCTGAATGGAGGTGGGATGGGCCACTCCAATGGCATAGGCCAGCTGAAGCTCACAGCGGTCTGCCAGCCCCGCCGCCACGATATTTTTAGCCACATAGCGGGCGGCATAGGCAGCACTTCTATCCACCTTGGTGGGATCCTTGCCGGAGAAGGCGCCGCCTCCGTGGCGGGCCATGCCTCCGTAGGTGTCCACTATAATTTTCCGACCCGTAAGGCCCGAATCTCCCTGGGGGCCCCCAATCACAAAGCGGCCCGTGGGGTTGATATAAAAGCGGGTATCCTCCCGCAGCATTTCCCTGGGCAGCACCGGTTCCAGCACGAATTTGCGGATATCCTCATGGAGCTGCTCCTGGCTGATATCCGGGCTGTGCTGAGCGGAAATCACCACATTATCAATGGCCTGGGGCCGGCCCTGTTCATCATATTCGATGGTTACCTGGGTCTTGCCGTCGGGTCTCAGATACCGCAGGGTGCCGTCCTTGCGGACCTGGGCCAGGCGAAAGGCCAGCTTGTGGGCCAGAGAAATGGGATAGGGCATCAGCTCCGGGGTTTCGTTGCTGGCATAACCGAACATCATGCCCTGATCCCCCGCACCGATGGTATCCAGCAGATCCGTTTTTTCCCGGCCCCGCTGTTCCAGGGCCTCATCCACTCCCATGGCAATATCCGGGGATTGCTCGTCGATGGCTGTAAAGACGGCGCAGCTTTGGCCGTCAAATCCGTACTTGGCCCGATCATAACCGATTTCCAGCACCGTATCCCGGACCACCTTCTGAATATCCACATAGCCCCGGGTGGTAATCTCTCCCATGACCACCACGAAGCCCGTGGAGCTTAAGGTCTCGCAGGCCACCCGGCTTTCCGGGTCCTGTTTTAATAATTCGTCCAAAATGGCATCGGAAATGGCATCGCACATTTTGTCGGGATGCCCCTCCGTAACCGATTCCGATGTAAATAAACGCTTTTCCATATGTCTCTTTCCCGTTGAACTTATCCTATTTTCAGCTTGGCCTTCTGGAGGTCATCCCCGTCATCCAAAAGCTGGATCCGGGCCCCCAGACTCTGCAGCTTTTCCGCAAAATCCTCGTAGCCCCGAAGCACATAATCCACGCCGTCCACCACGCTGACACCCTCCGCCGCCAGGCCTGCCAGCACCAGGGCTGCCCCGGCCCTAAGGTCCGGCGCCACCAGTTCGGCCCCCTTTAAACGGCTGTGGCCCTTGAAGATGGCCACGGAACCCTTCACCTCCGTGTCGGCCCCCATTTTGCTGAGCTCATCCACATATTTGAAGCGGTTCTCAAAAATACTTTCCGTAATGGTGCCCACCCCCTCGGCCATACAGAGGGCCACCCCCATCTGGGGCTGCATATCCGTGGGAAAACCGGGATAGGGCAGGGTCTTTACATTACAGGAATACAGCTGAGGCCGGCCCATGACCCGGATGGAATCGATATGCTCCGTCACCTCGCAGCCCATTTCCATCAACTTGGCGGAAATGGCATCCATATGCTGGGGAATGATATTCCGCACCAGCACATCCCCCTTGGTCACCGCCGCCGCCATCATAAAGGTGCCGGCCTCGATCTGATCGGGGATGATGGTATATTCCGTTCCGTGGAGCCGCTCCACCCCGCTGATGCGGATTACATCCATGCCGGCCCCCTTGATCCGGGCCCCCATGGAGTTGAGCATATTGGCCACATCCACGATATGGGGCTCCTTGGCCGCATTTTCGATGATGGTATTGCCCCGGGCCATCACCGCCGCCAACATCAAATTGATGGTAGCCCCCACAGAGGCCATATCCAGATAGATATGGGAGCCCTTCAGCTCCTTGGCGTCCAGCACCACCTTGCCGTTTTCGTTGTGGGAATGGGCCCCCAGCATGCGGAAGCCCTTAATATGCTGGTCAATGGGCCGATTGCCGATATTGCAGCCCCCCGGCATGGATACCTCCGCATGGTGGTACTTGCCCAGCAGCGCCCCCAGGAGGTAATAGCCTGCCCGGAGTTTTTTGATATAAGGACTGTCCGCCACAGCGGTATGGATATTGGCAGCGTTGATCCTGACACTGTGCCTATCCGGCCGCTCGATCACCACCCCGATTTCCCGAAAGGCGGAAAGCAGCACCGACACATCGCTCACATCCGGCAGGTTTTCAATGACCACGCTTTCATCCGTCAGGATGGCGGCGGCCAAAATGCCTAAGGCAGCATTTTTTGCGCCGCTGATGGTCACCTCGCCGGCCAGGGGAATGCCCCCTTTCATGACATAACGCATGAATGACTCCTTGTGAATTGTGGTTTTTTCAAGACTGCAGTTCCGATGCTCAGGCCTTGCCGTCGCAGCCCAGTACATTCACCAGCTTATGGGCTACCATAGCCTTCACGGCGGCCCGGGCGGGCTTTAAGTACTGACGGGGATCGAAATCCGCGGGATGCTCCGCAAAATACTGGCGGATGGTGGCTGTCATGGCCAGGCGGATATCGGAATCGATATTGATCTTGCAAACGGCCATACGGGCGGCCTGACGCAGCTGATCCTCAGGGACCCCCACCGCGTCGGGCATGGCCCCGCCGTAGCTGTTGACGATCTTTACAAACTCCTGGGGCACGGAGCTGGCCCCGTGGAGCACGATGGGGAAGCCTGGCAGACGCCGGGAAACCTCCTCCAGGATATCAAAACGCAGGGGCGGGGGCACTAAAATGCCCTTCTCGTCCCGGGTGCACTGTTCGGGCTTGAATTTATAGGCCCCGTGACTGGTTCCGATGGCAATGGCCAGGGAATCACAGCCGGTGCGCTCCACAAATTCCTGCACATCCTCGGGGCGGGTATAGGAACCCTCCTCGTGGGCCACTTCATCCTCAATGCCTGCCAGGGTCCCCAGCTCGGCTTCCACCACCACCCCGTGGTCGTGGGCATATTCCACCACCTGCCGGGTCAGGGCGATATTCTCCTCCAGGCTCTTGCTGGAGGCGTCGATCATCACCGAGGTAAATCCCCCGTCGATGCAGCTCTTGCAGGTCTCGAAGGAATCACCGTGATCTAAATGCAGGCAGATGGGCAGCCCCGTGTCCTCCACGGCGGCCTCCACCAGCTTTTTTAAGTAAATGGGGTTGGCATAGGCCCGGGCCCCCTTGGACACCTGCAGGATCAGGGGCGCTTTATGCTCCCGGCCCGCATCCACGATGCCCTGGATGATCTCCATATTATTCACATTGAAAGCACCGATGGCATATCCGCCATCATACGCTTTCTGAAACATTTCCTGACTGGTTACCAAAGCCATGGGAAAACCTCCTCATACAAATTCGGTGATCTCATTGTACCACAATCTGGCAAAAAAACAAGGGCGGGCATGGCCCACCCTTTTCGCAGCTGTGGCTTAGCCCCGCCGAGGCAGGGAAAAGCCGCTCTCAGGCTTAGTTTTTTGAGGGTTTTGCGGCGGCAAAAAGCTGGCGATGGGCGCCTCTTCTGCCTGGAGACTGCTGCCCATGCGGCGGCAAAGGGCCTCCCGATCCAAATCCCGGCCGATAAAAACACATTGGCTGTCATCCTCCGGGGCGCCGGTGAGGGCATATTGCCCCTCTGCCAGGTCAAAGCGCATCATTTCTCCCCCCACAGGCAAAACGCCTTTAGCCCGGGCCACATGGCCCAGCTCTCCCCGAAGGCAATCCTCCAAAAGGAGTATCAGCTGGGTGGGATTTTCCAGCCGGGCATGGCGGAGGCTCAGCTGGGAAAAGGCTTCCTCCGGCGTTTCTTCCGCCGAAACCTCCGTTTCTGCCGCTGGCAGATCCAGCAGACCGCGCCACCAGCTATCGGGGCAGCGGCTGTAATGCTCCCGAATAATCTCCGTCCCGGGATTGATGCGGCGGACCAGGCCCTCCGTCTCCTCCAGCAGCTCCGGCATTTCCGATTCGCCCTTGGAAAAGACCACGGTCTGGGCATGGGCCAGCTGATCCCGATACAGATCCGGCCACTCCGCCATATTGTGCCGGTAAGCCCGGGGGGAAATCACCACCAGGGGCTTCAGCAGGGTGATATTATCGTGAAGGATGGGGGCCAGGTTGTTCAAAATGCTGCTCAGGCGCCCCACGCCGGTGGGTTCGATAATCAAATATTCCGGATTCAGACCGGAAAAAACGGTGAGTACGGAATTTACAAAGCTGTCCTTCATGGTGCAGCAGACGCAGCCCTCCATGAATTCCAGAATTTTCATTTCCCCCGGCTGTTGCTGGCTCTGTTCCAGCTCCCGGGCATCCAGATTGTTATCGCCGTATTCATTTTCCATCACCACGGGACGGGTGTCCGTGCGGCGGATGAGTTCCTTGATAAAAGTGGTTTTTCCGGCCCCTAAAAAGCCGGAGACAATTAGTATTTTCATATTCTTCCCTTCGTGGAAGCCGTGATGAATCTCTTAAAAAAGAGGGCGGCCAATGGCCGCCCCTGAACTTGTTTTAATTAGGGCTGATTGTCCAGGATAACCACGGGCTTGATCAGATCCGCGGGCTTGTCCTTCATCAGCTGCAGGGCTTCCGGAATGTGCTCCCAGCCATGGAATACATGGGTGGAAAGCTTGCTTACATCCAGCTTGCCGGAGGAAACCAGCGCGCCCAGCTTCTCCATGCGCAGACGTCCGCCGGGCATCAGGCCGCCTAACAGCTGCTTGTGGCCCATGCCTACGCCCCATTCCACACGAGGGATGGTGATGTAGTCGCCGCTGCCCAGGTAGTTCACATTGCCGATCTTGCCGCCGGCCTTCAGGGCCTTGATGGCAGATTCGAAGGTCTCCACGCCGCCGCCGGCCACGATGACCTTATCCACGCCCTTGCCATCGGTCATGGCCAGAACCTGATCTTCGATGGAGCCGTTCTTGTAGCTGATGAACTCGTCAGCGCCATAGAACTTGGCAGCCTCTACGCAGGTGGGACGGGTACCCACAGCGATAATGCGGGAAGCGCCGCGCAGACGGGCGCCGGCCACGGACATCAGACCCACGGGGCCGATACCGATTACCAGCACGGTGTCGCCGAACTGCACATCCGCCAGCTCCACGCCGTGGAAGCCGGTGGGAACCATATCAGACAGCATGCAGGCATCTTCCAGGCTCATGCCTTCGGGCATGTGGGCCAGGTTGCC
>CACZSB010000195.1 GCA_902783765.1 uncultured Lachnospiraceae bacterium | reverse complement strand
TCCGTGGATGTAGAGAATTTTCATAAGATGATTCCTTTCTTGTGTGATGAATTGAAGGGATTACCCGTATGGTCAGGGCTCGTAGGCCAATTTGTAGGGGCCGGTCAGAGCCCGGCCCCTACAACCGCAAACAAATGGTGGTTATCCACCCATAGGGGCGGCCATTGGCCGCCCGCATCCGCCAAGTCAGCCCCACTACAATTATATCGGATTGTTACAGTTTTTGTGCAAGGTCTGCTTGCACAAAAAGAGGCTTTTTCCATTTTTGTGCAAGACGCCCTCAATTACCATACAGATTCACCAGATAATTCTCGAGGCAAAAGAATTCCAAGGGTTGTATGTCATGAATACGGGACAGTTCACCCATATACCCATCATAAAAATCTAAATCCTGAAGCATCTCATCAAAACCTATGCGACCTTCTAAGTAATCCTGCAGCACCGCATCCTGCATCTGCTCATCCCACACGGCGCAGAATAATACGATAGCCCGGAGCCGGGATGCAGTTCCATAAGAGCTCCGTCCGCCACACGAAAATCCCCCGCCACCACATACACATCCGGTTCATCCATCCGGAATTTAACAACTCGGTAAGACTTAACCCCTGTATAATCAAAGCTTTCCCGGCATTCTGCCAGGCAATTTTCGACAGAGGAAAATGGATATACTTCCTCCTGCCGGGGAAACCAGATCTTTCCGGCATATATCTCGTTTTCGCTCCGCTTATATAGTGCCGCCGTGAGTTCTTCCTGAAACTGCATATACTCCTTCAAAAAAGCATGCAGGGAGGGCCGTGCCTCCACCCACGGCCGTTCCTCTATAGGCGCATCCGGCATGGCATCGATCAGTTCCTGCCAGGCTGCGTGCTTTTCTTTCAGCGTCAGATCCCGGCACTGCCAGATCAGCCAGGCTGTCTCGATGGAGGTGAACGGATAATTGATGGATTCCAGATACTTCCGGATATCTTTAGAGTTGATGAAACGGGTGATTCTCATCAAGTTTCCTTTCTATATCTGCGTTTTTTCTCTCTTAGGTGATCAATCCTCTGTCATCAAAAGCCGCTTAGGCGGTTTTTGCGTAACGAGTTCGCGGCAAAAGGCGATTTCTTCCGCAGTGAAGAGATGGCTGTAGCGGGAATCCAGCACAAGGTTTTCGACCAGAAGGTCCATACGGCCTTTCAGCCAGAACAAGTCGTAGTCCTTGGGCAGACGGGAGGCGAACATGCTGCGGTGCAGCAGGTTTTTTACGGCATAAAATGCGCCATAACGGCTGACATCAGCCAAAAGCGGCTGATAAGTATAACGGGAGATTATACGGGAGGCTGAGATGATATCCAAAAGGGAATTAGCGCAGAAGTCACAATTCATCATTTTCATAACCTGCCTTTATTTTTTATATACGCAGTTTAGTATGAGGAATGTTGTAACTTTAAATAAAAACAAGAACAAGACCACTAAAGACAAACTTAGCGCTTCGGGCTTCTTACGAAAGCGTAAAAACGCGCAGCTCACACCTTGTGTGATATTGAGATTTAGGGAATCTTCCCAACAGGAAATGGCATGACCCAAAGGTCACGCCATTTCCGGAGAACTATAAAACTGTCTTACTGGGGGCGGCCAGTGGCCGCCCCTGTTTTTCTTATTTGAAATACTTCTCCGCCGCTTCGAACAGCCGCAGATCGTATTCCCCAGGCACATTTTTATATAAATGCTTTCCGATGCGCTCGCTGTGGCCCATTTTCCCGAAAATCCGGCCATCCGGGGAGGTAAGCCCCTCCACCGCCAGCAGGGATCCGTTGGGGTTAAAGGCAATATCCATACTGGGATTCCCTTCAAAATCCACATATTGGGTGGCGATCTGTCCCCTCTCCGCCAGCCGCTTCACCATGGCCTCCCCGGCGGTAAAGCGGCCCTCTCCGTGGGAGATGGGCACCGTAACGATCTGCCCCGGCTCCATAAGGGATAGCCAGGGTGAATGATTATGACTCACCCGGGTCCGCACCAGCCTTGACTGATGCCGACCGATAGTATTTAAGGCCAGGGTGGGGAAATCTTCCTCCGCCTCCAGGATACGGCCCCCATGGATCAGGCCCAACTTGATCAGGGCCTGGAAGCCGTTGCAGATGCCCAGCATCAGTCCCCCCCGCCGGTCCATCAGCTCCGTCACACCAGCTTTAATGGCCTCGTTCCGGAAGAAGGCGGTGATGAACTTGCCGCTGCCGTCGGGCTCGTCCCCGCCGGAAAAGCCCCCGGGGATGAAGATGCCCTGGGCCTGGCCGATGGCCGCCGCGAACTCCTCCACAGAGCGGGCAATTTCTGCGGCACTGCGGTTTTTAATCACCATGATTCGGGCCTTCAGACCGGCCCGCTCCACCGCCCGGGCAGAATCCACTTCGCAATTGGTGCCCGGAAAGGCGGGGATCAGGAAGGTGGCCCTGGCATCATGCTGGCCCAAAATGGCGGCAGGATGATGAAGGCAATGGGATTCTTCCCTTTGCTCAGTATGACAATTTATTTCAGGAGGGCAGGCCTTTAGCTCAGGCCCCTCCACCCGGTTCAATTTGTAAACCGGCTCCAGGGTATTTTCATAGGCAGGGATCAATTCATCCAGGCGGATGCTTTCCCCCGCATAGGCGATCACCGGCTCCGGCAGAGTCATGCCGATTTCCCGCCCCAGCTGCAAGCTCCCGCTCATTTCCAGCAGGAAGCTGCCCCAGCCGGGGGCAAATAAATCTGCCCCGGGAAAATCTTCCCGAATCTCCACGCCGATGCCATTGCCGATGGCCATCTTAAAGAGGGCCTCCCCCGGGCCGCCGCTGCCCAGGGCCCAGGCGGCCACCGCCTTCTTCTCCCGCAGGAGCCGGGTGACCTGGGCGAAAATCATTTTCAGGCTCTCCCCCCGGGGCAGTCCGTTTTCGTCCTTTTCCGCCTCCAAAAGCACCAGCCGGTGGCCCGGCTCCTTCAGCTCCGGGGATACAATCTGCCCGGTTTCCGCCGTGGTCACCGCAAAGGAAACCAGGGTGGGGGGGACGTCTAAATCCTCAAAGCTGCCGCTCATGGAATCCTTGCCGCCAATGGCTCCATAGCCTAAATCCAGCTGGGCCTTAAAGGCCCCTAAAAGAGAGGCCAGGGGCAGCCCCCAACGCTTGGGGTCCCCGCCGGGCTTAGGAAAATATTCCTGAAAACTTAAATAAACATCCTCTGGGCCGGCTCCTGTGGCCACAATTTTCGCCACGGATTCCACCACAGCCAGGTAAGCCCCTTTATAGGGATTTGCCTGGGACAGATAGGGGTCAAAGCCGTAGGCCATGGCTGAGCAGGTCTCCGTTTCTCCCTTCAGCAGAGGGATTTTGTGGACCATGGCCTGGATGGGGGTCTTCTGGTAGCGGCCCCCGAAGGGCATCAGCACCGTGCCGGCGCCGATGGTGGAATCAAAGCGTTCCGACAGACCCTGGCGGGAGCAATGGGAAAGGGAGGCAAGGTGCTGCGTCAGGGCGGATTGAAAGTGGCCCTCACCCGCCTCACTGCGTTCGGCACCCTCTCCCGCGACCGGGAGAGGGCAAGGGTCCCCTGCCTTCATGACCCGGGCCGCCGTTTCCTTGGGGGCGCCGTTGGAGTTTAAAAATTCCCGGCTGATGTCCACGATTTTATCTCCCCGCCAGTGCATCACCAGCCGGGGCTCTTCCGTAACCCGGGCCACGGGCACCGCCGAAAGATTTTCTTCCGCCGCCAGAGCCAGAAAATGCTCCAGATCCGCCGGATCCACCACCACCGCCATCCGTTCCTGGGATTCGGAAATGGCCAGCTCCGTGCCGTCCAGGCCCTCGTATTTTTTAGGCACTTTATCTAAATCAATGCTGAGGCCCTCCGCCAGCTCTCCAATGGCCACGGACACGCCCCCGGCGCCGAAATCGTTGCAGCGCTTAATCAGCCGGGCCGCCTCTCCGCTTCTGAAAAGCCGCTGAAGCTTCCGCTCCTCCGGGGCATTGCCCTTTTGCACCTCGGCCCCGCAGCTTTCCACGGAGTGGGCGTCATGGGCTTTGGAGGAGCCGGTGGCCCCGCCAATGCCGTCCCGGCCGGTGGCTCCGCCCAAGAGGATCACCACATCCCCGGGGGCAGGCTGTTCCCGGCGCACATTTTCCGCCGGAGCCGCCGCCACCACAGCGCCGATCTCCATGCGCTTGGCGGCATAGCCCGGGTGGTAGAGCTCATCCACCAGGCCCGTGGCCAGGCCGATCTGATTGCCATAGGAGGAATAACCCGCCGCCGCCCCGGTGCATATGCTTCGCTGGGGGAGCTTGCCGGGCAGGGTATCCTTAAGAGGCACCGTGGGATCCGCCGCCCCGGTGACCCGCATGGCCCCGTACACATAGGCCCGGCCGGACAGGGGATCCCGGATGGCGCCTCCGATACAGGTGGCAGCACCTCCGAAGGGCTCTATTTCCGTGGGATGATTATGGGTCTCGTTCTTAAAAAGCAGCAGCCAGGGCTCCGGCTTGCCATCCACCCGCACCTGTATTTTGACGGTGCAGGCGTTGATTTCCTCGGATTCATCCAACTTATCCAGCTTGCCCTGACGCTTTAATTCCTTCACCGCAATGGTGGCCAGATCCATCAGGCAAACCGGCTTTTTAATCTTTAATTCCTTCCGCAGCGCCAGATATTCTTCAAAGGTTTTCTGGGCCAGGGGGTCTTCAAAGCTGACCTGCGACAACTCCGTTAAAAAGGTGGTGTGCCGGCAATGATCCGACCAATAGGTATCGATCATGCGGATTTCCGTAATGGAGGGATCCCGCTTTTCCTTTTTGAAATACGCCTGACAGAAGGCGATATCCTTCTCGTCCATGGCCAGACCGTAGCGGCGGATCAGCTCTTTAAGCCCCGCCGCATCCAGGGTCCGAAAGCCCTCCAGCAGCGCCACGGTACCCGGCATCTCGTATTGCACTTTAAGGGTCTCCGGCTTTTCCAGGGCCGCCTCCCGGGCTTCCACGGGATTGATCACATGCTTTTTAAAGGCCGCCAAATCCTCCTGGGAAAGATCCCCGTAAAGGGCGTAGACCCGGGCAGAGGACACCGCCGGCCGCTCCCCCCGGGAGATGATTTGAATGCATTGGGCAGCGGAATCCGCCCGCTGGTCAAATTGCCCGGGCAAATATTCCACGGCAAAAACCAGGGCACCGGCAAGATCCGCCTCCCGGCTGCACCGATCCACGGCAGGCTCGGAAAAAACCGTCCTTACCGCCGTTTCGAAAAGCTCAGCATCGATGCCCTCCACATCGTAGCGGTTTAAGATCCGCAGCCGTTCCAGCCCGGAAATGCCCAAAAGCTCCCGGGCCTCCTGCAAAAGGGTCCGGGCGGCAAAATCATTGCCTTCCTTCTTTTCCACGAAAATACGATAGACCATGAATCATTTTTCTCCGTTTAATGATATAGAAGCTCACGCCGGCTCAGAAACCGAAACAGTCCTTAAGGCCTTTTACGACAGCGCCTCCAGGGCCCGGCGGCCGATATCCTTCCGATAATAAGCATTGTCAAAATGGATCCGTTCCACCCGCTCATAGGCTTTTTGAAGGGCCTCTTCCAGATCCTCTCCCCGGGCGGTGACCCCCAGCACCCGGCCCCCGCTGCTCACCAGCCTGCCCTCCTTTTCCTTGGCCCCCGCCACATAAACCGCCGGAAGAATATCCGCCGGGATATGGATCTCAAAACCCCGCTGATAGCTTTCCGGATAGCCCTCCGAGGCCATGACCACGCAAGCCGCCGCCCCCTCCTTAAAGAGCACCGGCACCTCCTTTAACTGCCCGGCCCGAACCGCCAACATCAGGGTCAGCAAATCGCTTTTTAGCAGGGGCAGCACCACCTGGGTCTCCGGATCTCCGAAGCGGCAGTTATATTCGATCACCTTGGGGCCCTCCTGGGTGAGCATCAG
>CACZSB010000194.1 GCA_902783765.1 uncultured Lachnospiraceae bacterium | reverse complement strand
TCCGTGGCCACACAGGTGCTGGCCCGGAAGTACCCGGGACAGCCGAAATCATGCCCCGGCACCACCAACAGATTCTTTTCCTTGGCCCGGTCGGAAAATACTTTGGAATCCCCGCCGGGGGCCTTTACAAAGAGATAAAAAGCTCCCTGTGGCCTGACGCATTCGTAGCCGTAAGAAGTAAGGGCGTCATAAAGAATCCGCCGGTTTTTGTCGTAGACTTCGATATTGGGCCGGATCCCGGCGCAGAGGGCCACAAAGCGCTGCTGGAGGGAGGGGGCGCACACATGGCCTAAGGCCCGGGCCGACCCGGCAATGGCGTCCATCAGCGCATATTCATCGGTGCAGGTGTCCGCCACCAGGGCATAGCCGATACGCTCCCCAGGCACGGAAAGGGCCTTGGAGAAGGAATAGCAGACGATGGTATCGGGGTAAATGGCGGGAATATAGGGCACCTCCACCCCATCATAAACCAGCTCCCGGTAGGGTTCATCGGAAATAATATAAATGGGGTGACCGTACTCCGCCGCCTTTTTCTTTAGCAGGGCACTCAGTTTTTCCAGGGTGGCCCGGGAATAAACCACCCCCGTGGGGTTATTGGGGGAATTCACAATCACCGCCTGAGTGTGGGGGCCTATGGCCGCCTCCATGCCTTCGAAATTAATCTGGAAATCCGGATAGGCCGGAGGCACCACCACCAATTTAATGCCGTTGGGCTCCACATAGGCCCGGTATTCCGCAAAATAGGGAGCCTGAACCACGATCTCCGCCCCCGGCACCCCCAGGGCCCGGGCCACGGACACCACCGCGGGAGCTGCCCCACAGGTGAAAAAGATATTGAAATTGGTAAGATTGGTGCCGTAGCGGCGGTTCAAATCCTCCGTGACCATGCTCCGCAAAGCGGGATTCCCCGGGGCCGGGGTATAGCCGTGGAGGGTGATGCTGTCCAGATCCCGCACCGCGGAAATAATGGCCTCGTTCACCTCCTCCGGCACCGGCACGGAAGGATTGCCGATGGAAAAGTCAAAAACATTCTCCCGGCCCACGATCTGGGCCTGCTGAAGTCCATACTCGAATAATTCCCGAATGCAGGAGCGGGTATGCCCCAAGGCTGCCATTTGTTCGTTGATCATAATCGTTCTCCTAACTTGCCCTCTATTTCCAAATCCTCTGTTCCTTTGCCGCCTGTTCCAGCTCTTCTCTAAAATCCGGGTGGGCAATGGAAATCAGGCTTTCCGCCCGCTCCCAAACGCTTTTTCCCGCCAGATTCACCGCCCCGTACTCCGTAACGATCCAGAAGGCCTGGGTCCGGGGGGTGGTGATGATATCCCCTCCGAAGCGGGGCAGGATACGGGAATGACGCTGGCCCTTTTTATCCAGGAAGGAGGAGGTCATGCAGATAAAGCCCTTGCCCCCTTTGGAATCCTGGACCCCGGTAACATAATCCAGCTGGCCCCCGGTGCCGCTGATCTGCCGGTCTCCCACGCTTTCCGAGGAGACCTGACCGTACAAATCCACCGCAATACAACTGTTGATGGAAATCATATGATCGTTTTGGGCAATCACCCGGGGATCATTCACATAAGACAGGGGAGCCCCCGCCACGGCAGGGTTGTCGTCCACCCATTCATACAGGGCCTGGGAACCGAAAACGATGCCCGTCAGGCCCCGACCGGGATATAGGCTTTTCCGGCTGTTGGTGAGCTTTCCGGCCTCATAAAGCCGCAGATAGGCGTCGCCGCAGAGCTCCGTATGCATGCCCAGGTCCCGGATATCGGACTGGGCCAGCATGGCCCCCACCACATTGGGCATGGCCCCGATGCCCAGCTGCAGGGTGGCGCCGTCTCCGATATGGGGCACGATATGGGCTGCTATGGCCTGATCCTCCGGGCTGGCCTGGGCCACCGGAAACTGGGGCAGGGGATCATGCTCCCCCTCCACCACATAATCCACCTGGGAAATGTGAATGCTTTCATCAAAGCCTCCCCGAATCCGGGGCAGATGCTCATTGATTTCCAAAATAACGGTTTTGGCGCAGCTTAAGATGCTTTTAGCCACCCCCACGGCGCAGGATAAATTGAAATAGCCGTGTTCATCCATAGGGGGCACCGCCATCATGGCCACGTCCACCGTAAGAAAGTTTTCGTAATACCAGCTGTTTTTGCGGAAAAGCATGGGAATGTAACTGCACAGGCCCTTGTCCGCCAAAGCCCGCTCATAGGCGGAGCAGTGCCAGCTGTTGTATATAAAATGCTTCCGTTCCGGGTCCGCCTCCACGGTTTTTAAAGGGCCGAAAATCAGATTGCCCCGGATTTTCACATCGGAAAGCTCCTCTGCCCGGGCCCCCAGGGCGGCATCCAGCAGGGGCGGGAAACAAACATTGGTGGTGTAATCCACCCAGTCCCCGGATTTTACGATCTTTACCGCCTCCTGAGCCGTGCGGAGCTTTTGTTTATATTGCTCGTAGATGCCCGTCATAATACCGCTTCGTATCCTGCCTTATAGGCCTTTAAATTGAGTTCCCTGAACTTCTCCGGCACCGTTTCCCCAATCACTTTTTCCCAATCGATATCATCCATGCCCAGGGCCTTCACCATGCTGCCGAACAACACGATATTCATACATTTGGCATTGCCCAGCCCCCGGGCGATTTCCTCCGCCTTCAGCACATGGCAATGAAAATGCGCCTGCATGGCCTCCAGGGTACCCTCAGGGTACTGGGCCAGACCTGCCGCCACGGTGGCGCCTTCGATTTCATAATCATTGATCACCGCCACTCCATCAGATTTTAAATAATCCGCATAGCGCACCGCTTCCATCTTTTCAAAGGCCACGATAATATCCGCCGCCCCCTTGCCGATCAAGGGGGAATAGACCTTATCTCCCCAGCGCACCTGGGTGGACACGCTGCCCCCCCGCTGGCTCATGCCGTGGACCTCGGACATTTTCACATCGAATCCCGCCTCCATGAGGCCCTTTACCAACACCTTGGCGGTAAGGATGGCACCCTGGCCTCCCACGCCCACCAATAAGGCACTTTTTACCTGGCTCATATCAGGCCTCCTTTTCTATGGCCCCCATGGGGCAGACCTGGGCGCAGACCGTGCAGCCCACGCACTGATTCACATCAATTTTCGCTTTTCCTTCTGTCACGCTGATGGCGGGGCAGCCCACGGAAAGACACTTTTTACAGCCGATGCATTTTTCCGTATCCACCTTGCAAAGGCCGATATCATGCTTGATCCGCTTAATCAAAAGGCAGGGCCGGCGGGTAATAATGGCCGCCTTTTCCTCACTGGCCAGGGCCGCCTTCACCGCCTGCTCCATGGCCTTTAGATCCTGAGGATCCACAATAATCACATTTTTAAAGCCGCAGGCCTTAAGCACCTCTTCAATCTTCAGGGCTTCGGCGATTTCTCCCTGGAGGGAATAGCCGGAACCGGGATTATCCTGATGGCCCGTCATGCCGGTGATATGGTTATCCAGCACCACGGGGATCACATTCCCCTGGTTGTACATAATCTCCACCGCTCCGGTGATGCCGCTGTGGAAGAAGGTGGAATCTCCCAGGACTCCGAAGACCTTTTTCTCCTTCTGGCCCGTGGCTTCAAAGGCCTTGGCCAGCCCCATGGCCACAGAGAATCCGCCCCCCATGCAAACCACGCTGTCCAGAGCATTTAAGGGCGGCGCCGCCCCCAGGGTATAGCAGCCGATATCCCCCGCCACCACAAAATCCTTGTGGCGGCCCATGGTATAGAAGAAGCCCCGGTGGGGACAGCCCGGGCAGAGCACCGGGGGTCTGGATACGGCAGAAACCCCCACTTCCTTCGTCTCCGGCTTCACCCCAAAGATCTGCTCCCGGAGCCTTTCCGGATTCATTTCGTATAAGGGGGTGGTCAGCTCCTTTCCAATACAGGCAATCCCCGCCGCCTTGATCTGATCCTCCATAAAGGGATCCAGCTCCTCAATGACATAAAGGGTTTCGACTTTAGACGCGAATTCCTTGATCAGGGCCATGGGCAGGGGATTGGTAATGCCCAGCTTTAAGAAGGAGGTATCCTCAGGAAAAACCTCCTTGGCATATTGGTAAGCAATGGAGGCGGAAATCACGCCGATTTTTGTCCCCTTCATCTCCACACGGTTCAGGGGGCTTTCACAGGCATAGGCCTCCAGGGCTTTTAAGTTTTCTTCAACTTTGGGATGATTGAGAAAAGCATTGGCGGGGGTGCAGACGTTTTTTCGCACATTCCGCTTATATTCCGGCACCGGCTGCTCCCGGCGCTCTCCCAGGCTCACAATGGATTTGGAATGGGCCACCCGGGTGGTGGTACGGAAAAGCACCGGCATGTCAAAGCGCTCGGAAATCTCATAGGCCGCCGCCATAAAATCTTTGCATTCCTGGGAATCAGAAGGCTCCACCATGGCCATTTTGGCCGCCCGGGCATAATGACGGTTATCCTGCTCATTCTGGGAGGAATGCATGCTGGGATCGTCTGCACTTACAATCACAAAGCCCCCGCCTACTCCATTGTAGGCAGCCGTAAAAATAGGATCCGCCGCCACATTCACCCCCACATGCTTCATGGCGGTAAGACTGCGCACCCCGGCAATAGAGGCTCCGTAGGCCACCTCCGTGGCCACCTTTTCATTGGGAGCCCATTCGCTGTACAGGCTGTCTTTATAAAGGGGAAGATTTTCAAAAATCTCCGTGCTGGGCGTGCCGGGATAAGCCGACGCCACTTTGACCCCGGCTTCATAGGCGCCGCGGGCGATGGCCTCGTTCCCGGAAAGCAAGATTTTCTCCATAGGATATCCGCCTTTCCGATTATAATATTTCGAACATATTGCATTTCTATTTTACCCGAAAGCAGGCAAAAGGAAAAGGGGTAATCTTTATTATATCCGGCTCCGGACTTTTCTTTATAAAGTCAAAAAATATAAAAAGTCATCCTGAGCGGGAATCACACTCAGGATGACTGTCCGATCATGATATTGTTTTTGCGGCTTTAATTTCCCAGATCCGTAACGGTACCGATAAATACGGGCAGACCGGTATTCACATCCACGATCATGTATACAAAGGGTCGGTCCAGGGTCACGACCTTGGGCTCCTGCACGGGCATGGCGGAGCCGGCCTTCATTTCAATGGCGGTCACCGCCGCCGCCTTGGTGCCCTCGGAATCCACATCGATATGGGTCTTGTGGATCACATCCGAAATATATAAGGGGGTGCTCTTGCTGATACCGGAAAAATCTGCCTGATTCGGCACAAAGGCCTCCGTCATGCCCAGGGCCCGCAGGACATCCACCAGGCTGGCATCATAATCATAGGAGAAGGCCGGCATGCTGATATGGGTCATACACTCCTGAATATTGCCCATGAGCTGCTCCAGTTGGCTGCCGCTCAGGCCTGTCACAAAGCCTTCGAAATTCTTATCGTTCTTGGGAAGCAGGGCCACAAAGCCGTACTCGCCCCCCTCATAAAGCTTCATAAAGCCGGTGCAGCTCTCGTCCTCCAGATACTGATAGAGGGTGCAGTTCATGTAATCCACTTCCTGCTGCTTTCCCGCCAGATTGGTAAAATCGGCCTTATGCTTATATCCCTCCTCAAAGGGATCTTCCCATTTGGCCTCAAATACCAGGGCATTGATCAGGATCATCCGGTCCAGATCATCCAGGGAATCCAGCAAGCTGGGGATCATATTGTGAGTCTTTATGGCCACCCACTGGTTGATATCCCGCACCGTTTCCAGATCAAAGGCCGCCTTGCGGATAGAGGCATCATAGTAATTCACATTTTGCTGCAGGAAGGCTTCCTCCACCACAAAATCCGCCTGGTCCTTAAACCAAATGGAATTGGCAAAGGAGAACGCCGCCCCCTTGGCTTTCGAAAGCCGGTTCAGATAGGTATGCAGATAGACATTATAATCCCCCAGGGAGATGCCGCTGCCCAGCAGGTTCTCCATTTGTTTGAGAGTTTCTCCCCCGGCGCCGTTGGCAGTCATGGCCAGGGCCGTGGCCACGGAAAGAGGAGAAAGCAGCAGGGTCTTTTTCTGTTCCTTTTCCCCGGCGTAAACCTGGTTCAGCAGGGAGGCCGCCAGTTTGAAGCTGGCCTTAATAAAGGCCTGATCCGCCTCCTTTTCCGGCACGGTCTGGGCTTTGAAATTCTCTAAAAGATCCGCCGCCTGGACCTTCACCGGGCCTGCGGGGTTCGTTTCCTTATTGCCCCCGGGGTTTACATCCCCATTGCTCTGGCAGGCCGCCGTGGCCAGTACCATAAGCGCGATTAGCAACGAAGCAATGATTCTTTTGTTTGACATGGTTTTTCCTCCTTGTCTCTTCTGATAACAATACCCTTTACCCCGCCATAATGTTGCAGGGGAAAAATAAAAGATTCTATTCCGCCAAAGGAATCGTGGATACTTCTTCTTTTTCATTATACACTGAAGCCAGGAAAGGAGAAAGAACAAAAATGAAGAAGAAGATTATAAAAGTGGAATGCATTAAAACCATATGGGATACGCGGAAATCATATATTAGAAAACTGGAAAAGATTCTGAATCAGTATTATAACCAGGGATGGCAGCTGGAGGGACTGACTGATGTGACAGGCTTCTGGACCACCGTAGTATTATCTAAGGACGAAGAGATATAAGAGCGCAAACGGGGACGGTTCTGTGTCTTAACTAATTAAGACACAGAACCGTCCCCTGTCTGCGCTCTGTCTGCGCTTTATACCAGCTCCAGCTGTACCAGCATGGCTGCATCGCCCTTGCGAAGCCCCAGCTTGGTAATGCGGGTGTAGCCGCCGTTCCGGTTCACATATTTGGGGGCAATCTCCTCGAACAGCTTCTTGGGCATGTCCACCTCTACCATTTTCCGGCCCTTGGCATCGGGCTGCTTTACACCGTAGAGCACCTTCAGCATCTGGCGGCGGGCATGGAGACGGCTGGGGGAATCCTTCTGGATGGTTTTCTGAACCTCTTCGTATTCCGTGACCTTCTTGCCATCCACCACGCTTTTTACGCGCTTGCCGTCCTTGTCCTTCTTGGGGACCTTGGCGGTAACCGTGACGGTTTCAAAATGATCCTTTTCCTTCACAGCCAGGGCAATAAGCTTTTCGGCGATCTTGCGGACCTCCTTGGCCCGAGCCTCAGTGGTTTCGATCTTGCCGATAAAAAGCAGGGCCGTAACCTGAGAGCGCAGCAGGGCCTTTCTCTGGCTGGAAGTTCTTCCGAGCTTTCTGTAGTATGCCATTGTATTTATCTCCTATATCCTTGCAATTATTCGCTGCAGCCCAGCTCCAGCCCCAGGGCCTTGAGCTTTTCCTGCACCTCATCCAGGGACTTGCGGCCCAGATTGCGGACCTTCATCATGTCATCCTGGGTGTGGTTGCACAATTCCGCCACGGTATTGATGCCAGCCCGCTTGAGACAGTTGAAGGAACGAACGGAAAGCTCCAGTTCCTCAATGTTCATCTCCAGAACCTTTTCTTTTTCCGTTCCGCCCTTCTCAACCATGACCTCTTCGGACTTGGCCGCCTCGGACAGATTGATGAACAGGCTCAGGTGCTCGCTTAATACCTTGGCCGCCAGGCTCACCGCATCATCGGGGGCCAGGGTGGCATTGGTGAAAACATCCAGGGTCAGCTTGTCGTAGTCGGTGATTTTACCCACACGGGTATTTTCCACACTTAAGTTGACCCGTTCCACCGGCGTATAAATGGCGTCCACGGCAATGGTCCCCAGGGGCAGGGCTTCATTTTTGCCCCGTTCGGCACTCACATAGCCCCGGCCACGGGTAATGGTGATCTGGGCGGAAAAACGGCTGTCCTTCCCGCCGCTTAAGGTGGCGATCACCAGGTCCGGGTTCATGATGTGCAGGTCGGAATCCAGCTTGATATCCGCTGCCGTCACCACCCCCTCGCCGGAGCGGTCGATATAACCCAGCTTGGGCTCGTCAAAGTCGCCGTCGCTTTTGATGGCCAGGCTCTTTAAGTTCAGGACGATCTCCGTCACATCTTCCTTCACACCGGGAATGGTGGTGAATTCATGGAGAACTCCGTCAAATTTCACCTGACTTACAGCGGCGCCGGGAAGAGACGAAAGCATGATTCTCCGCAGAGAATTACCCAGGGTGGTCCCGTAGCCTCTCTCCAAGGGTTCCACTACGAAACGGCCGTAGGTCTTATCCTCAGAGATCTCGGCGATCTCAATATTGGGCTTTTCAAAATCTAACACGTCTTCACTCCTTCCGGGATTATCCAGGCAATCAGAAAGATTACTTGGAATACAACTCGACGATAAGCATCTCATCCACCGGGATGTCGATCATCTCCCGGGTGGGATACTGATTGATGGTGACCTTCAGATTTTCCAGATCGCTTTCCATCCAGGGGGTCACTACCCGGCCCGCAGTCACTTCCACAATATCCTTGAAGCGCTGGGAGCTCTTGGCGTTTTCCTTAATCTCCACCACGTCACCGGGCTTTACCCGATAAGAAGGAATATTGACACATTTGCCGTTTACCAGCACGTTTCGGTGATCCACAATCTGGCGGGTCTCCATACGGGTGCGGCCCAATCCGGCCCGGAAAAGCACGTTGTCCAGGCGGGTTTCCAAAAGCACCAGCAGGTTTTCACCCACCATGCCCTTCATCTGGGCGGCCTTCTCGTAATAATTGCGGAAGGGCTTTTCCAGCACACCGTAGATAAACTTGGCCTTCTGCTTTTCCCGAAGCTGAAGTCCGTACTCGCTGGTTTTCTTGCCAATCCTTCTGGCTTTACGATGAGACTTCTTGTCGATGCCCAGGTATACGGGATTCAGGTCTAAAGACCGGCATCTTTTTAAAACAGGAACACGATTAACTGCCACTTTACTTCACCTCCATCATACTCTTCTGCGCTTCGGCGGGCGGCATCCGTTGTGGGGCACAGGGGTCACATCCTGGATGCTCAGCACTTCCAGGCCGGAAGCCTGAAGAGCACGAATTGCAGCT